>NZ_VMBJ01000016.1:11637-75486 GCF_010608305.1 Stenotrophomonas sp. AS012628
GCGGCCTGCTGCAGTACGTGCTGCGCCAGCTGGCAGGTCGCTGAGCCTTCCCCCGGTACCAACGGGCGGAAGCCCGGCCCCCGCGCCAGCGCGGGGGCGCTGCGGAGACGCGCGAACCAGTGGTTCGCAAGCGCGCCTCCTCGCCCACCACGGCGGCCTGCTGCAGTACGTGCTGCGCCAGCTGGCAGCCAAGTAGAGTCGAGCTCGCTCTACTGCGACCACCTGCATTACCCAGACGGCCGGATCCAAGGATCCGGCCGTCTGCTTTACACGCTCAAGGTCGCACACCAAAGAGATGCCACGGGGCATTCTGGAGCGGACCATGGGCATCCAGGAAGCCCAGCCCCTCTTCCCAGGCGGTGTGTCCATCGGGTGCGTCGACGTTGACGACCTGCACCACCATCACGCCTCCAGCATGCGGCACGTCCTCGGTGCGATAGCAGACCGCGCCGCGGCCTTCGCCATACAGGTTGGACTGGAAGCCCGGCGGGCACTGCACACTGGTCACCTCGTAGCCACTGACTACTGCGCTGTACCTGCTGTTCGTGTGGATCGAGTAGGCAGCCAGCCCGCCCGCATGCGGAGCCAGTTGCAGGCGTACCGGCGCGGTTTCGCCCAGCGCCAGCACCGGGAAATCAAGCTGCACCGGAGGTGCGGCCAACGCCGCAGGCAGGCAGGAAAGGGACAACAATAAAGAACGACCCAGCGTGCGAATCATCACTCGACTCCAGCAGCGAAATGTCGAGCGATGATTGCAGCCGGCAGGCGCAGCTGTCTTTCAGACAACAACGAAATCGCGACCTCCTGACCTCAGCGCCGCGGCGCGTCCGGGTCGGTACGCAGCGCCTTCAGCAGGCCCCACATGTAGAACGCCAGGGTAAACGAGAACGGCAGGCCGCACAGCACCACTGCGGTCTGCATCGCACTGAAGTTGCCGGCCAGCAGCAGGCCGACGCTGGCCACGGTGATGCCGGCCGCCCAGAACACGCGCAGCCAGATCGGTGCGTCGTGACCGTCCTCGACGCCGTCATCGACACGACGGGTGCACAGATTGGCGATCATCAGCGTGCCCGAATCGACCGGGGTCAGGAACAGCACGAAACCGATCACCACCGCGGCACCGGCTACATACGGCGCGGCGGGCAGGTATTCCAGCAGCTTGAACAGCGTCATCGCCGCATCGTGCTGGGCCACCTCACCCAGGATCGCCTGGCCATGGTTGAGCACCAGGTCGATGGCGGTGTTGCCGAAGATCGACAGCCAAGCCAGGGTGAAGCCAAGCGGGATCAGCAGCACGCCCATGATCACTTCACGGATGGTGCGGCCACGCGAGATGCGCGCCACGAAAAGGCCGACAAACGGCGCCCAGGCGATCCACCAGGCCCAGTAGAACAGTGTCCACGAACCCATCCACTCACGGCCCTTCGGGTCGTTGAGGTACATGTCGAAGCTCTTGCGCACGAACGCGCCGAGGTAATCGCCGGTGTTCTGGATCAGGCCGTCGAACAGGTGCAGGGTCGGGCCGGTGACCAGCACGAACAGCAGCAGACCGCACAGCAGACGCACGTTGAGGTTGGAGAGCCAGGCAATGCCCTTTTCCACGCCAGCCACCACACCGATGGTGGCCACCACCATCATCACCAGCACGATCGCCACCAGCACCTGCGGCGTATCCGGGATGTGGAACAGATAGACCAGGCCGGACTGCACCACCAGCGCACCGATGCCGAGGTTGGTCACCATCGAGATCAGCGTAGCCAGGATACCGAAGCCATCCACCATGTCGCCGATGCGGCCATGGATGCGCTCACCGAAGATCGGGTACAGCGCCGAGCGCAACGCCAGCGGCAGGTCGCGGCGGTAGGCGAAGTAGCCCAGCGCCACGCCGACCAGCGCGTACAGCGCCCAGCCGTGCAGGCCCCAGTGCAGGAAGGTCAGCACCATCGCCTCGCGGCCGGCGGCCACGGTGCCGCCGGGCTGCCCGGGCGGATTGAGGAAATGGTCCAGCGGTTCGTAGGCACCGTAGTACAGCAGCGCGATGCCGATGCCGGCCGAGAACAGCATCGACACCCATGCGACGTAGCCGAAGGCCGGTGATTCCTCGTTGTGGCCCAGGCGGATGCGGCCATACGGCGAGAACGCCAGCCACAGCACGAAGCCGAGGCACAGCACGATCAGCAGCATGTACCACCAGCCGAACGCGGCCGACACTTCGGCCTGCGCCCATTGCAGCCAGTGCTCGCTGCCTTCGGGATAGAGAACGGTGAGCAGCCCGAGGATGCCGATCGACACCGAGGAACTGAAGAACACAAAACGGTTCAAGCGCAGGGGCGAACGCTTGGGATGAGCCAGGGAAGACATGGGGTCGTCTCATCAAGTCCGAGGGAGCACATGGGCGGGGCCGGACCGGTAAACCGGGCCCATGGCGTGGGGCGCGAGCGCATCCTAGGGTTTATTGATTGAACGTTCAATCAATAAAAAGCATAATGGCGGGCAGCCCGATCCTTCGGGTCGCAATCCGTGGAGAGACAATGCCGAAGAAAGGCGTGGAACCGGTACGGCGCGAGCAGCTGATCCGGGCCACTTTCCAGACCATCGACGAGATCGGCATGGCCGATGCGACCGTCGCCACCATCGCGAAGAAGGCCGGGCTGTCCAGCGGCATCGTCGCCCACTACTTCGGCGACAAGGACGGCCTGCTCAATGCTGCAATGCGGCAAATCCTGCGCGAACTGAAGGACGCGGTCGCCCGCTACCGGGCCGACGCCAGCGACGACCCGCGCGAGCAGCTGCGCGCCATCGTCGATGGCAACTTCGACGACAGCCAGATCAACGGCACCGCCATGCGCGTCTGGCTCACCTTCTGGGCCGCGAGCATGCACCAGCCGGAACTGGCCCGGCTGCAGCGCGCCAACGACCAGCGCCTGTTCTCGAACCTGTGCCACCAGTTCAACCGCCTGCTGCCCCACCCGCAGGCCCGCCTGGCCGCCCGCGGCCTGGCCGCGATGATTGACGGCCTGTGGCTGCGCGGCAGCCTGGTCGGCGGCCAGTTCAATGCCGAGAAGTCCCGGCGCATCGCTTACGGCTATATCGACTTCCAGTTGCAGGCTGTCGCGCTATAAGCGCTTCAGCACCCGCCCCCTTCCAAGGAGTACGCCCCATGACCACCCTGCCCGTCCAACAGCTCTACATCCACGGCCAGCGCGTCGATGCCACCAGCGGCAAGACCTTCAAGACCATCAACCCGGCCACCGGCGAGGTGATCGCTGAAGTGCAGGTCGCCAGCCAGACCGACGTCGAGCGTGCCGTGCAGAGCGCAGCCGAAGGCCAGAAGGTGTGGGCCGCGATGACGGCCATGGAGCGTTCGCGCATCCTGCGCCGTGCCGTCGAGCTCCTGCGCGAGCGCAACGACGAACTGGCCCACCTGGAAACCCTGGACACCGGCAAGGCGCTGGCCGAAACCACCACCGTGGACATCGTCACCGGCGCCGACGTGGTCGAGTACTACGCCGGCCTGGCCACCGCCATCGAAGGCATCCAGCTGCCGCTGCGCGAATCGAGCTTCTTCTACACCCGCCGCGAGCCGCTGGGCGTGGTCGCCGGCATCGGTGCTTGGAACTACCCGATCCAGATCGCCATGTGGAAGTCGGCCCCGGCCCTCGCCGCCGGCAACGCAATGGTGTTCAAGCCCTCCGAAGTCACCCCGTTGACCGCGATCCGGCTGGCCGAGATCTACACCGAAGCCGGCGTGCCGGCCGGTGTGTTCAACGTCGTGCAGGGCCCGGGCCGCGAGATCGGCCAGTGGCTGACCGAGCACCCGGTGATCGAGAAGATCTCCTTCACCGGCGGCGTCGCCACCGGCAAGAAGGTGATGGCCAGCGCCGCATCCTCGTCGCTGAAGGAAGTGACCATGGAGCTGGGCGGCAAGTCGCCGCTGGTGATCTGCGACGACGCCGACCTGGACCGCGCCGCCGACATCGCGGTGATGGCCAACTTCTTCAGCTCCGGCCAGGTCTGCACCAACGGCACCCGCGTGTTCGTGCCGCGCAGCATGCTGGCCGCGTTCGAAGCCGCTGTTGTCGAGCGCGTCAAGCGCATCCGCATCGGCGACCCGATGGCCGCCGAGACCAACTTCGGCCCGCTGACCAGCTTCCCGCACATGGAAAACGTGCTGCGCTACATCGAAAGCGGCAAGGCCGAAGGCGCCCGCCTGCTGACCGGCGGCGGGCGTGCCACCGAAGGCGCGCTGGCCAATGGCGCCTACGTGCTGCCGACCGTGTTCTCCGACTGCCGCGATGACATGACCATCGTCAAGGAAGAGATCTTCGGGCCGGTGATGAGCATCCTCGCCTACGACGACGAGGACGAAGTGGTGCGCCGCGCCAACGACACCACCTTCGGCCTGGCCGCCGGTGTGGTCAGCAAGGACGTCAGCCGCGCCCACCGCATCATCCACCGCCTGGAAGCCGGCATCTGCTGGATCAACACCTGGGGCGAATCGCCGGCCGAAATGCCGGTCGGTGGCTACAAGGAATCCGGCGTCGGCCGCGAGAACGGCATCTCCACCCTCGGCCACTACACCCGCATCAAGTCGGTGCAGGTCGAGCTGGGCGACTACGCCAGCGTGTTCTGACCGGCGCGCCCCAAGCACGCCCCCTCGTCCGGCCACCGCGCCGATCCGACATTCCGCCGGGACGCCTGCATGCAGCGCGCCCCGGCCTGCAGGAGACACCCATGAGCACCCACAACGAGTACGACTACATCATCATCGGCGCCGGTTCGGCCGGCAACGTGCTGGCCACCCGCCTCACCGAAGATGCCGACGTCAGCGTGCTGCTGCTGGAAGCCGGTGGCCCGGACTACCGGCTCGACTTCCGTACCCAGATGCCGGCGGCACTGGCCTTCCCGCTGCAGGGCAAGCGCTACAACTGGGCGTACAAGACCGATCCCGAGCCCTTCATGAACAACCGCCGCATGGACTGCGGCCGCGGCAAGGGCCTGGGCGGTTCGTCGCTGATCAACGGCATGTGCTACATCCGCGGCAACGCGATGGACTACGACAACTGGGCCAGCATGCCGGGCCTGGAAGACTGGACCTACCTGGACTGCCTGCCCTACTTCCGCAAGGCCGAAACCCGCGACATCGGCCCCAATGACTACCACGGTGGCGACGGCCCGCTGCGCGTGACCACGCCGAAGGCCGGCAACAACGAGCTGTTCGCGGCGATGGTCGAAGCCGGCGTGCAGGCTGGCTATCCGCGCACCGACGACCTCAACGGCTACCAGCAGGAAGGCTTCGGCCCGATGGACCGCACGGTGACCCCGAAGGGCCGTCGCTCCAGCACTGCCCGCGGCTACCTGGACCTGGCCAAGCCGCGTCCGAACCTGACCATCGTCACCCACGCGCTGACCGACCGCATCCTGTTCTCGGGCAAGCGTGCGGTGGGCGTGCAGTGGCTGCACAACGACCAGCCGCAGCGTGCCACCGCCCGCCGCGAAGTACTGCTGTGCGGCGGCGCCATCGCCTCGCCGCAGATCCTGCAGCGCTCGGGCGTCGGCCCGGCCGACCTGCTGCGCAGCCTGGACATCGACCTGGTGCACCACCTGCCAGGCGTCGGCGCCAACCTGCAGGATCACCTGGAGATGTACCTGCAGTACGAATGCAAGAAGCCGGTGTCGCTGGCGCCGGCACTGAAGCTGTACAACCAGCCGGCGATCGGTGCCGAGTGGCTGTTCCTGGGCACCGGCATCGGCGCCAGCAACCAGTTCGAGGCCGGTGGCTTCATCCGCAGCGATGCCGAATTCGACTGGCCGAACCTGCAGTACCACTTCCTACCGGTGGCGATCAATTACAACGGCTCCAACCCGATCAAGGCGCACAGCTTCCAGATGCACGTCGGTTCGATGCGCTCGCCCAGCCGCGGCCGCATCCATGTGCGTTCGAAGGATCCGCGCGAACATCCGAGCATCCTGTTCAACTACATGTCGCACGAGCAGGACTGGCGTGAGTTCCGCGCGGCGATCCGCATCACCCGCGAGATCTTCGCGCAGCCGGCGCTGGCACCGTACAGCGGCCGCGAGATCTCCCCGGGCAGCGCGCTGCAGACCGATACGCAGATCGATGCGTTCGTCCGCGAACATGCCGAGACCGCCTACCATCCGTCGTGCTCGAACAAGATGGGCCACGCCGATGACCCGATGGCGGTGGTCGACGGCCAGGGCCGCGTGCACGGGCTGGAAGGCCTGCGCATCGTCGATGCTTCGATCATGCCGCAAGTGGTGACCGGCAACCTCAACGCGCCGACCATCATGATGGCCGAGAAGCTGGCCGACGTGATCCGCGGCCGCACCCCGCTGGCCCGCAGCACCGCGCCGTACTACAAGGCCAACGGTGCACCGGTGCGCAAGCAGGGCTGACGCAAGCGGCCCGATCGAGCGCAGATGCCGGCCAGCGGCCGGCACTACCCAGCAAAGAGGCCCTTCGGGGCCTCTTCGCGTTTTCCCTACGGCGGGGTATGCTGCAATGAACGGCCATTGTCGCTACGCTCAGGGCCGAACCTAATACATCACGATTCCTGGAGGGGGAATATGAGTCTGGATCGTCCCTGGCTGCAGAGCTATCCGAAAGGCGTTCCCGCCGAAATCGACGTCAACGAATTCCATTCGGTCGCCTCGGTCTTCGACGCTTCCGTCGCGAAATTCCGCGACCGTCCCGCCTACTCCAGCTTCGGCAAGGTCCTCACCTATGGTGAGACGGATGCGCTGGTCACCCAGTTCGCCGCCTACCTGCTGGGTGAGCTCAAGCTCAAGAAGGGTGACCGCGTCGCCCTGATGATGCCCAACTGCCTGCAGTACCCGGTGGCCACCTTCGGCGTGCTGCGCGCCGGACTGACCGTGGTCAACGTCAACCCGCTGTACACCGCGCGCGAACTCAAGCACCAGCTGGTCGACGCGGGCGTCAGTGCGCTGGTGGTGGTCGACAACTTCGGCGACACCGTCGAGCAGGTCATCGCCGACACGCCGGTCAGGCACGTGGTCACCACCGGCCTGGGCGACCTGCTCGGCGCCAAGGGCGCGATCGTCAACTTCGTGCTGAAGTACGTCAAGAAGATGGTGCCCAACTACCACATCAAGGGCGCCGTCCGCTTCAAGCAGGCGCTCAAGCTGGGCAGCCGCCACGCGCTTCCGCCGGTCGAGATCGACCACGACGACATCGCCTTCCTGCAGTACACCGGTGGTACCACCGGCGTGGCCAAGGGTGCGATGCTGACCAACCGCAACCTGATCGCCAACATGCAGCAAGCGTCGGCGTGGCTGTCCACCTCGGGCATCGAGCCGGGCAAGGAAGTGATCATCACTGCCCTGCCGCTGTACCACATCTTCGCGCTGACCGCGAACGGCCTGGTCTTCATGAAGTTCGGTGGCTGCAATCACCTGATCACCAACCCGCGCGACATGAAGGGCTTCGTCAAGGAGCTCAAGGGCACCCGCTTCACTGCCATCACCGGCGTCAACACGCTGTTCAACGGCCTGCTCAACACCCCGGGCTTCGACGAGATCGACTTCTCTTCGGTCAAGTTCACTCTGGGCGGCGGCATGGCGGTGCAACGTGCCGTGGCCGAACGCTGGAAGAAGGTCACCGGCGTGACCCTGGTCGAAGCCTACGGCCTGACCGAGACCTCGCCGGCAGCCTGCATCAACCCGCTCACCCTGCCCGAGTACAACGGCGCCATTGGCCTGCCGATCCCGTCCACCGATGCCTGCATCAAGGACGACAACGGCAATATCCTGGCGCTGGGCGAAGTGGGCGAGCTGTGCATCAAGGGCCCGCAGGTAATGAAGGGCTACTGGCAGCGGCCGGAAGAAACCGCCACCGCCATCGACGCCGACGGCTGGCTGCACACCGGCGACATGGCGAAGATGGACGAAAAGGGCTTCTTCTACATCGTGGACCGCAAGAAGGACATGATCCTGGTGTCCGGCTTCAACGTGTACCCGAATGAGGTCGAAGACGTCATCGCGATGATGCCGGGCGTGCTGGAAGTCGCCGCCGTCGGTGTCCCGGACGAGAAGTCCGGCGAAGTGGTCAAGGTCGTGATCGTGAAGAAGGACCCGAACCTGACCGCGGAAATGGTCAAGGAACATGCACGGGCAAACCTGACCGGTTACAAGCACCCCAGAATCGTAGAATTCCGAAAAGAGCTGCCGAAGACCAATGTCGGCAAGATTCTCCGTCGCGAGCTGCGTGATACGCCCGCCCAGTAAGGGTTTCCGGGCAACGGGACAATACAGGGACCCCGCCGGAGACGGCGGGGTCTTTCTGTTACCGGAACATGGCCGGTACAGCGCTTGCGGGCGGTTCACGACGGGTGCATAGAATCAGTCGCCGCCGCACGTTCAGCCCGCCCCCTCACTCCTCTCCGTCCGCTCTGCGGTTGGCCGGACGGTCACACGGAGAACTCCCATGTCCGCAGTACGCCCCATCATCACCCGCCCCTCGCAGCACCCTACCCTGCGTATCACCGAGGAGCCCGAGCGGGATGTCTACTGGATCCACATGCACGCCAACCTGGTCAACCAGCCAGGCCGGCCGTGCTTCGCCTCGCGCCTGGTCGATGACATCGTCGACTACCAGCGCGACCTGGGCGACCGCCTCAGCGCCTCGCACGCCCTGTCACCCCATGTCGTTCTTGCCTCGGACAGTGACGTGTTCAACCTGGGGGGCGACCTCGAACTGTTCTGCCGCCTGATCCGTGAAGGCGACCGCGCCCGCCTGCTCGACTATGCCCAGCGCTGCGTGCGCGGCGTGCATGCCTTCCATGCCGGCCTGGGCACCCGTGCCCACAGCATCGCCCTGGTCCAGGGCAATGCACTGGGTGGCGGCTTCGAGGCCGCACTCAGCTGCCACACCATCGTCGCCGAGGAAGGCGTGCTGATGGGCCTGCCCGAGGTGCTGTTCGACCTGTTCCCGGGCATGGGCGCCTACTCCTTCCTGTGCCAGCGGATCAGCCCGCGCCTGGCCGAGAAGATCATGCTGGAAGGCAACCTCTACACCGCCAGCCAGCTGAAGGAGATGGGCCTGGTCGACATCGTGGTGCCGGTGGGCGAAGGCGTCGCCGCGGTCGAACAGGTGATCAAGGAAAGCCGGCGCATTCCGCACGCATGGGCAGCGATGCGTGAGGTCAACGAGATCGCCACCATGGTGCCGCTGCATGAAATGATGCGGATCACCGAGATCTGGGTGGACACCGCCATGCAGCTCGGCGAGAAGTCCCTGCGCACCATGGATCGGCTGGTACGGGCGCAGGCCCGGCGCAATGGCGACCCGGCCTGAGCGTCTGGCGGGTCAGGACGGGCTGCGCTCGCTGTCGTCGCGGTGCGGTGCCCCCGCGCCACGGGCAGCCAACGCATTCCTGCCGTTGCGCAGGGCGGTCGCCAGGCTGCCGAGGCGGGCGCTCCATTCACCCTTCAGCTGCCAGTCCGCCATGCGCATGATTTCGCCACTGGAGGCGGCAACCTGGACAAGCCCCAGGTTGCTCGCCACACCGCGCAGCGCGTGTGCGTGCTCGCGGAAATCCTCCCAGGCCTGGCGCTCGCCGCAGCCCTGCAGCTGGCCCATGCTCGCGTCGACGTCCGCCAGGCATTGGTCGATGAACTTGCGTTCGAAGCCATCGCCCATGCCCAGCGACGCCAACTCGTCCAGTACTGCGGTATCGAGCACACCATCGCCGACCGGCAATGCCGGCACCGACTGGATGCCGGACTCGGCGCGGGTGTTGGCGGCGACATCGGCCAGCACTTCAAGCAGGCGGGTGGCCACCACGGGCTTGGCAAGGAAGGCGCGGGCACCGGCCTGCTCGCAACGCAGGATGGACTCGGGGGTGACGTCCGCGCTCAGCACCATGACTGGAACGTAAGGCATGCCACTGGCCTGCATCACCCGCAACTGCTTGAGCAGATCCAGTCCGCTCATGCCGGGCATGTGCAGGTCGACGATCGCCGCGTCGTAACTGGCCTGCTCCAACGCATCCAGCACTTCGGCGCCGCCATTGACGCAGGTGACCTTGTGGCCGGCCTTCTCCAGCAACCGCTGCAGCACCATGCGGTTGGCTTCGTGGTCGTCGGCCACCAGAACCCGCAGGCTGCGCACCCGTGCACGATGGCGCAGGAAGGGATTGGAAAACGCGATGACATTCCCAGCTTCAGCCACCTCGGACGGAACCGCCGGGGCTGATGAGGTGTCTGCGACGTCCAGCGTGATCTCGACCCAGAACACGCTGCCGCGCGGGCTGTTCGGCGCATAGCCGACCTGCCCGCCCATCGACTCGACCAGGCCCTTGGCAATGGCCGTGCCCAGACCGGTGCCTTCATGGCGACGGGCCAGGCCGACATCGCCCTGCTCGAAGGCATTGAACAGGCGCCCGCGCAACGCCATCGGCACGCCGATGCCGGTATCGACGATCTCGAATCGCAGGCGCATCCGCTCGCTGCCCGGCGCATCGGGGCTGGACACGCGCAGATGCACGTAGCCGCTGTCGGTGAACTTGACCGCGTTGCCCGTCAGGTTCAGCAGGATCTGCTGCAGATGCCCGGCATCACCCAGCAGGCGCGGCGGCACGTTGTCGTCCACCTGCACGCGATAGTCCAGCGATTTGGAGCGGGTCTGCGGGGTGAGGATCAGGTTGATCGCCTGCAGCACATCGGCCAGCGCGAACTCGTGCCACTCCACGCGCACCTTGCCGGCTTCGATCGCGGAGATGTCCAGCACTTCTTCCACCAGCGCCAGCAGGCTGCGCGTCGAGGCCTGGATGGTGTTCAGGCACTCGCGCTGTTCATCGTCCAGGCGGGTGGTGGCCAGCACCTCGGTCATGCCGGCCAGCCCGTTCAACGGCGTGCGGAATTCATGGCTCATGTTGGCCAGGAAGCGGCTCTTGGCTTCATTGGCCTGGCGCGCCTCGGCCACCGCCCGGGTCAAGGCATGCAGCAGCGAATCGAAGTACAGCGGAATCGCGCCCAGGCCCAGCAGCAGGCCCCAGCCCAGATAGTCGTGGCCGCGCCAGTATGGCGACAGCATCACCGTGCACAGGAAGGCCAGGCAGCCCATGGCAGTGGCCACGCGCAGGTAGGTGCTGCCGTAGCGCATGCCGTTGCCGATCGTGACCCACAGCATCACCGCATACAGCGGTGCCGCCGGCTCGCCCTGGATCGTCATGATCCAGGCCATGCAGGTGTAGTCGGTCAGCATGCCGATCACCCTGCGCACATGCGACACACCCGGATTGACCAGGATCGCGGTCAGCAGGCCGGCGGAAATGGTCAGCTCGAAGGCGAGGATCAGCCACGTTGTCGTCAACGCTTCACCGCCACCGCTCAGCGAACGCCAGCCGAGATAGCTGATGAACAGCGCCGTGATGATGATGCGGATCAGGTTCTGCGCGTGCTCGCTGTCCTCGCGCCCGGAAAGGCGCTGCTTGAAGCGGGCCAGCAGCGAGCGCTTGTCGGAGCCAGCGGCGGGCGTCGTATCCATGGTCGGATGTCGCATCCTTCGGCGCAGCAGGGAGGAGCAGCACAACGGTACTGCCAGCAACCCCAACCACAGGGAAATGGCCAGGCCAAGGTTGGCCTGCCAGTAAGGGGTCAACAGCACGGTGGTGCCGAAACTGACCATCGCCAGCACGATGGCAGCGGCCAGGTAGCGCGGCCCGAAGCGCAGGCCGTTGCCCACCGTGACCCACATCACCACCGCATACACCCACGCCAGCGGCTCGCCCATCTGGATCATGCCGACCGCGATCAGGCCGTAATCGGCCAGCATCCCGGCCACGCGCCGCGGGTCCGAGCGCTCAGGCTTCCACAGCAGCCAACCGCACAGCAGTAGCGACAGGCCCAGCCCGGTCAGCACCGTTGCCAGCACGCCCTGGTACTGGTCCAGCCGGTGCAGGCGGGCACCGGACAACAGTACATAGACCAGGATCAGCGAGATCAGCACCACCCGCACGATCGCCTGGCCATGTTCCGAATCCGGACGCTGCGCCAGCCGACGCCTCACGCGTGCGAACAGGTCCTGCATGTCACCCACCCGGTCGCGTCGATGCCGTCGAGTGCTGGGCGCAGATATCCATCAACTGCTGGTGACCGCGCATCAGCGCATCCACGCAGCGCGGGTCGAACAGTCGGCCACGCTGGGCGTACAGATAAGCCAGTGTGGCTTCCATGGTCCATGCTTCCTTGTACGGACGGGGTGAGATGAGTGCGTCGAAGACATCGGCCACGGCGACGATGCGCGCTTCCAGCGGAATCGCCTCACCGACCAGCCCATCCGGGTAGCCGCTGCCGTCGTATCGTTCGTGGTGGCGCAGCGCGATCAATGCGCCGACCTGGATGAAGCGGTTCTGGCTGCCGCTGAGCAGTTCATGGCCGATGCGCGGGTGCCGGCGCATGATCGCCAGCTCCTCGTCGTTGAGCTTGCCCTGCTTGAGCAGCACGGCATCGGGAATGGCGATCTTGCCCATGTCATGCAGGGGCGCGGCCATCTCGATCAGGCGCACGTCGTCTTCGGGCAGGCCCAGCTGCTCGGCGATCAGCCCTGCCACGCGTGCCATGCGCTCAAGGTAGGCGCTGGTGCCGGCATCACGGAACTCGATCGCCCGCGCCAATCGCGACAGGGTCTCGCGTTCGCGTTCCTCGACCTCGTGCATGCTCGCCAGCAAGCGCTGTTCCAGCGACAACGCGCGTTGCTTCACGTTCTCGGTCTGCTGGCGCAGCTGCAGTAGGTTGTAGCAGCGCGCGCGCAGTTCGCGCGGGCGGATCGGCTTGACCAGGAAATCGATGACCCCCGCTTCCAGCGCCGCCTGACGAATCGGCTCGTCGCCGACCACGGTGATCAGGATCACCGGAATGTCGCGATGCTTGGGCAGGCGGCGGAAACGGCGGGCGAACTCCAGCCCGTCCATCTCCGGCATGCGGTAATCGAGCAGCAGCAGGTCGACCGGATGCGCCTCGCACCAGGCCAATGCGGTCAGCGGATCACCGAAGTCATACACGCTCAGTTCGGGCGCGATGTCTTCGATGACGTGACGCAGCATCGTCCGGGCGGACGTCTGGTCGTCAACAATGACGATGTTCAACGCGTACTCTGCCTGGTTTCTCGACCATGCTGGATCATCAGCAGGCGAGGATACCCTGCCGCTGCGAACGCTCGCACCCTGCATCGGCCTGACTCCCGTGTCATGCGTCCCGGTTCATGATCGTCATCACATTGTGAAGCGGACTCTCCACAATGCGTACTCCCCCTGGCGCCGATCAAGCCATAACAGACGTCAAGGTAGTGCATTAACGATACGCCGAGTGCGGGAGGCGTCAATCGCGCCGTCTCATTTCGCGACGGCGCGCACAAACAGGAGTCAAAAAGACGACTTACTGCTCCGGACGCATGTACGGGAACAGCAGCACGTCCCGGATCGAGCTGCTGCCGGTCAGCAGCATCACCAGGCGATCAACGCCGATGCCGAGGCCGCCGGTCGGGGCCATGCCGTACTCCAACGCACGGATGTAGTCGGCGTCGTAGTGCATGGCCTCGTCGTCGCCACCCTCCTTCGCCGCCACCTGGGCCTGGAAGCGCTGGGCCTGGTCTTCCGGGTCGTTCAACTCGGAGAAGCCGTTGGCCAGCTCCTTGCCGTTGACGAACAGCTCGAAGCGGTCGGTGTAGCCCGGATCGTTGTCGTTGGCGCGGGCCAGCGGCGAGACTTCCACCGGGTGGTCGGTGATGAAGGTCGGCTGGATCAGGGTGTGCTCGACAGTGGCCTCGAAGATCTCCAGCAGCAGCTTGCCCCAGCCGTAGGACGGCTTGACTCGGATCTTCAAGCGCTCGCAATGGCGCAGCAGCGCGTCGCGGTCGGTGCAGTCGGCCGCAGAGATTTCCGGGTTGTGGTGACGCACCGCCTCGTCCATGCGCCAGCGGCGGAACGCCGGGCCCAGGTCGATCTTCGCACCGTCCCACTCCACCTCGGTGCCGCCGTTGACCGCCTGGGCCACGTCACGGATCACGCCTTCGGTCAGGTCCATGATCTCGTTGTACGTGGCATAGGCCTCGTACAGCTCCATCATGGTGAATTCCGGATTGTGGCGGGTGCTGACGCCTTCGTTGCGGAAGTTGCGGTTGATCTCGTACACGCGCTCCAGGCCACCCACGGTCAGGCGCTTGAGGTACAGCTCCGGCGCCACGCGCAGGTACAGGTCCAGGTCCAGCGCGTTGTGGTGGGTGGTGAACGGCTTGGCCGCCGCGCCGCCGGGGATGTAATGCATCATCGGCGTCTCGACTTCCAGGAAGTCGCGGTTGTCCAGCCACGCGCGCATGGCGCGGATGATCTTCGAGCGCTTGATGAACACCGCGCGCGATTCCGGGGTCACGATCAGGTCGACGTAGCGCTGGCGATAGCGCTGCTCGACGTCGGCCAGGCCATGCCACTTGTCCGGCAGCGGGCGCAGCGACTTGGTCAGCAGGCGGATCGATTCGGCCTTGACCGACAGCTCGCCGGTCTTGGTCCGGGTCAGGCCGCCTTCGACGGCGATGATGTCGCCCACGTCCCAGCCCTTGAAGGCGGTATAGGCATCGCCCAGCACCGTGCCCTGCAGGAACAGCTGGATGCGACCGGACTCGTCCTGGATCTGCGCGAAACTGGCCTTGCCCATGATGCGCTTGGCCATCAGGCGGCCGGCCATCTTCACCTGGCGGCCGTTACCTTCCAGGGCCTCGGCGGTCCACTGTTCGGCATCGGCGAACTCTTCCTGCAGGCGGCCGGCGAAGTCCTCGCGACGGAAGTCGTTCGGGTACGCGATGCCCTGCCCACGCAGCGTTTTGAGTTTCTCGCGGCGCTCGGCGATCAACTTGTTTTCGTCAACGGGGGGGGTATCGGTAGCTTCGCTCATGGATCTGCGGGAATCGTGTAGTGAGGGGGGATGTTGCACCCGGCACAGCCGGTTGCCCAGCATACCAAAACCGCCCCGCCCCGGCCCCGGCAGCGCCCGGTAGCGCCCGGTAGCGCCGGGCCATGCCCGGCGGTCGGTCGGCGCACGATTCCGCCGGGCGTGGCCCGGCGCTACCTCAGCCGTTCCCCGGGAAGGCCTGCCGCAGCTCGTCCACCAGCACCCGCTGGTTTTCCGAGTAATCCACCGGCACCGATACCAGGTGCACCCCGCCCTCGTTGAACGCCGCCTCCAGGGTCGGAATGAACTGCTCGATGGCGGTCACCTCATGACCCTTGCAGCCATAGGCCTGCGCGTACTTCACGAAATCGGGGTTGCTGAAGGTCATGCCGTAGTCGGTGAAGCCATCCACCGCCTGCTTCCAGCGGATCATGCCGTAGGCCCCATCGTTGAGGATCAGCACCACCAGGTTCAGGCCCAGCCGTCGGGCGGTCTCCAGCTCCTGGCTGTTCATCATGAAGCCGCCATCGCCACATACCGCCAGCACCCGGCGCTGCGGATACAGGATCGAAGCCATGATCGCCGACGGCAGACCCGCACCCATGGTCGCCAGCGCGTTGTCCAGCAGCAGCGTGTTGGCCACCTGGGTGCGGTAGTTACGCGCAAACCAGATCTTGTACATGCCGTTGTCCAGCGCCACGATGCCGTCCGGCGGCATCACCTGGCGCACGTCATGCACCAGCCGCTGAGGCGTGAAGCCGTCCTCCTCGGCACGGGCGGCCAGGTGCTCCAGGATGGTCGCGCGCAACGGCAGCAGCGCATCGGCGTTCGGCACCGCGCCTTCGATGCGGTCGGCCAGCTGGGTCAGCGAGCGGCCGATATCGCCGATCACTTCCACCTGCGGGAAGTACACCTGCTCCACCGCCGCCTGCGAATAGCCGATATGGATCACGGTCGGCCCACCCGGACGCATCACGAACGGCGGCTTCTCGGTGACCTCATGGCCGATGGTCACGATCACATCGGCCTGGTCGATGGCCATGTGCACGTAGTCGCGCTCGGTCAGCGCCGCGGTGCCCATGTACAGGCCCGAACCACCGGCCACCGCGCCCTTGCCCATCTGCGTGGTGAAAAACGGGATGCCGGCACGCAGCACGAACGCCGACAGCGCCTCGCTGGACTGCGGCCGCGACGCCGCCGAAGCGATCATCAGCAACGGTCGCTTGGCATTGCGGATGATCTCCGCCGCACGGTCCAGTGCTTCCGGACTGGCGATGGGACGATCCACCGCGTGCGGCGGAATCAGCGCCACGTCCCCGACCTCATCGGCCGCGATGTCTTCGGGCAGCTCCAGCAGCACCGGGCCCGGGCGCTCTTCCAGCGCGGTGCGGAATGCCTCGCGCACGATCGTCGGGATGGTGCGCGCCGAGACGATCTGCCGCGCCTGCTTGGTCAGTGGCTTCATCGTGCTGACGATGTCGACGATCTGGAAGCGTGCCTGCTTGCTGGCCACGATGCCCTTCTGGCCAGTGATCATGATGACCGGCCACGCACCCAGCAGCGCGTAGGCGGCGCCGGTGGTGAAGTTCAGCGCGCCCGGCCCCAGCGTGGCCAGGCACACCCCGGGCTTGCCGGTCAGGCGGCCATAGGTGGCCGCCATGAATACCGCTGCCTGCTCGTGGCGGGTGATGACCAGCTCGATGCTGGAATGGCGCAGCGACTCGACCACGTCGAGATTCTCTTCGCCGGGGATACCGAAAATGCGCTCGACGCCTTCGTTCTCAAGTGCGGCGACAAGCAGATCTGAACCCTTGGACATTGGAATGCCGTCCTTTTCGCTGGACTGATGATGGATCGTTGCAGGAAGGATGGAAGCTGCGCGTCAACGCTTGTCGAACCAGACCGTCTGCGCGTTGACGAACTCGCGGATGCCGAAGTGGGAGAGCTCGCGGCCGAAGCCGCTCTTCTTCACGCCCCCGATCGGCACGCGCGGGTCCGAAGCAGAGAATCCGTTGACGAACACGCCGCCGGTCTGCAGCCGGCGCGCAAGCTGCATCGCACGGGCACGGTCGCCGGTCCACAGGTTGCCGCTGAGACCGAACTCGCTCTGGTTGGCCAGCTCCACCGCATGGTCGGCATCACGAGCGCGGCTGATCGAGGCCACCGGACCGAAGGTCTCGGTATCGAAGGCCTGCATGCCCGGCTCCACGTCGGCCAGCACGGTGGGTGCGTAGAACGCGCCCGGGCGATCGAGCTGATGGCCACCGACCAGCAGCTTCGCGCCCGCGTCCACCGAGGCGCGTACCTGCGCATCCAGCTGTTCCAGCAGGTCCTGGCGTGCCATCGGACCAATGCGATTACCCGCTGAACGACCATCGCCGATGGTCAGCGCCTGCACCTTCTGGCAGAACTGCGCCACGAAACGGTCGTATACCGCGTCTTCAACGATGATGCGCTTGCCGGCGATGCAGACCTGCCCGGTGTTCTGGAAGCGTGAGGCCACCGCCGCATCGACGGCAGCGTCCAGATCGGCGTCGGCCAGCACGATGAACGGGTCCGAGCCGCCCAGTTCCAGCACCACCTTCTTCAGCGCCTGCCCGGCCTGGGCAGCAATGCTGCGGCCGGCGGCCACGCTCCCAGTCAGGGTCACCGCCGCGATGCGGTCATCGGCGATCGCGCGGCTGGTGCCGTCGCGGCTGATGTTGGCGGCGATGAAGGTGCCTTCCGGCAACCCAGCGTCGCGCCAGGCGGCATCGAGCAGCTGCGCGGTACCGACGATGTTCTCGGCCGGCTTCAGCAGGAAGCCGTTGCCGCCCATCAGGATCGGCACCGCCGCGCGCATCACCTGCCAGTACGGGAAGTTCCACGGCATGATGCCCAGCACCACGCCCAGCGGCAGGTAGGACACGTAAGCCTTGTCGTCGGGCACCTTGGTCGGCTCGTCGCGCAGGAACTGCGCACCGTGGTCGGCATACCAGTCGCACAGCACGGCGCACTTCTCGATTTCGGCCAGGGATTCGGCCTGGACCTTGCCCATTTCGGCGGTAGCCAGCGCAGCCAGCTTTTCACGGTCGCGGCGCAGTACCGCGGCCATCGCACGCAATACGTCTGCACGCTGTTCGAGGCTCCTCGTGCTCCAGGCGGCGAAGCCAACCTGGCCGCGATCGAGGATGGCGTCCAGTTCGGCGTCGGTAGCGAAGGGGTGGCTGGCGATCTGCTGGCCGGTGGCCGGATCGCGGGAAATGGCTGTACTGGGGGCAGCGGACATGCAGGTCTCCTGGTGTCTCGACAACGGGCGGTGGCCCGTCTCCTGCACAGGAATGTGGACCCGATTGGCGGAGGCAACAAGGCGTCTGCTTATCCTGTGACCTGCACTTACCTGTCTGAATGGGGATAGGTGCCGGCAGGGCTGCGCCCTGCACCCGCAGAGGCCAGGGCAACGTCAAGGTCAAAGGCCTGCATTCCGTGGGATGGCGGGGTGGGTCCGCGATCTGTCGGAAATACTTTTGGGGTCAGATCCGTTTTCCTGTGGAAAACGGATCTGACCCCCGGAATTTCATTCGATATCTGACAGATGTGTCGACCAAGGTCGACACCTACCTACAGCCACTACCTACAGCCACGTGAACCTGTCGAAGGTGGGGCGGTGTCGGAGTGCGGGGTGTCAGCCGCATGGATGCGGCTGCCAAGCCCCCAGGGACGGGTTTACGGCGTCCCCGCACTCCGACACCGCCCCGCCATCTCACGGAATGCCCGCCGTTGCCGTTGCTGTTGCTCGGCCTCTGCGGGTGCAGGGCTGCAAGCCCTGCCGAACACCCCCTACTTTCGCGGCAGGTAGGTCACCAGGGACAGATCGTGCCGGCTCTCCGGCACCAGCGCCACGTACTGCAGGTCCAGCAACCCGCGCGTGGGATGGTTCAACTTCTTCGCACCTTCATCGAACCGCCGCACGTCGTGCTCCGGCCACCACTGACGGAATTCCTCGCTATGCGCGGCAATGTCCTCCACCAGCGCCAGGAACGGCGCCTTGTCCGGCGCCTGCGCCATCGCCGCACGGAAACCTGCCAGCAGGCCGCGGGTCATTTCTTCCCAGTTGAGGATCAGCGTGCGGTACGGCGGGTACAGAAACATCAGCCGCAGCGTGTTGCGTTCATGCGGTGCCAGCTGGCTGTAGTCCACGAACAGCTCAGCGATGGCCGGGTTCCAGGCCAGGATGTCGAAGCGGGTATTGCGCACATACGCAGGGATCGGCTGCATCGCCTCCACCAGCTGGCGCAGGCCATCGGTCACGCTTTCGTCCGGTGATTCCAGTGGCACGCCATAGCCGGACAACGCGAACGCATAGGCGCGTTCGTCGTCGCTCATGCGCAGCACCTGCGCCAGGCGCTCAAGCACCTCGGGCGAGGCACGCACTTCGCGGCCCTGCTCGATCCAGGTGTACCAGCTGACGCTTACGCCGATGGCCAGCGCCACTTCCTCGCGCTTCAGGCCCGGGGTGCGCCGGCGCCCGGCCGGAAGGCCGAGCGTGGCGGGATCGACACGGGCGCGGCAGGCCTTGAGGAAGCCGCCCAGTTCCTTGCGTTCACTTTCGCTGCGCATCATCGCTACCGCCGTGCCCGTTGTAGCGTCGAGCCATGCTCGACGCATCTGCTACCCCGCGAAATGCAGCTGAGCATGGCTAAGCTCTACAGGACGCGTGATCGACCACCCTCGGCGTTGCGCACGAGGGTGACGATATCCGCGCAGGCGCGCCGATCAGGCATCGACGCGCTTGGAGCCCACAGCCAGGCCGGCCTTCAGGCTGGCCTCGACGAACTCGTCCAGGTCGCCATCCAGCACCTTCTGCGTATCTGAACGCTCGATGCCGGTGCGCAGGTCCTTGATGCGGCTCTGGTCCAGCACGTAGTTGCGGATCTGGCTGCCCCAGCCGATGTCGGACTTGGTGGCTTCCACCGCGTCCTTCTCGGCGTTGCGCTTCTGGATCTCCAGCTCGTACAGCTTGGCGGCCAGCATCTTCATCGCGTTGTCGCGGTTCTGGTGCTGGCTGCGGCCGGTCTGGCAGGCCACAACGATGTTGGTCGGGATGTGGGTGATACGCACTGCCGACTCGGTCTTGTTCACGTGCTGGCCACCAGCACCGGACGAACGGTACACGTCGGTACGCAGGTCGGCCGGGTTGATGGTGATGTCGATGTTGTCATCGATTTCCGGCGACACGAACACCGAGGTGAAGCTGGTGTGGCGGCGGTTGTCCGAGTCGAACGGCGACTTGCGCACCAAGCGGTGCACGCCGGTCTCGGTCTTCAGCCAGCCATAGGCGTAGTCGCCTTCCACGCGCAGGGTGGCCGACTTGATGCCGGCGACGTCGCCACCGGAGACTTCCATCAACTCGGTCTTCCAGCCGCGCGATTCACACCAGCGCAGGTACATGCGCAGCAGGATCTCGGCCCAGTCCTGGGCTTCGGTGCCACCGGCACCGGCCTGGATGTCGACGAATGCGGCAGCATTGTCCATCTCGCCGGAGAACATGCGCTGGAATTCCAGCTTCTCGACGTGCGACTGGTGCTTGTCCAGGTCGGCGACCACGGCCAGCGCGGTGTCCTCGTCCTGCTCGGACTCGGCCAGCTCAAGCAGTTCGGTGGCATCAGCCAGGCCGTCGAGCACCGAGGCGATGCCGCCCACGGTCTTTTCCAGGCTGGAGCGCTCGCGGCCCAGATTCTGGGCGTACTCGGCGTTGTTCCAGACGTCGGGGCTTTCCAGCTCCCGCGTTACTTCTTCAAGACGCTCTTTCTTGGCGTCGTAGTCAAAGATACCCCCGAAGCGACAGCACGCGATCGGTCAGATCGGTGATGCGCTGGCGGACAGGATTCAGTTCGATCATGTCGGCGGTTATGCATTCAAAAGATGACTGGTAATGATACCGCAGGCCGGGGATGCCCGGAATGAGGGCCTCATCCGGCCCCCAACGCCTGCCGGAGCAGCGGCAGCTGGCGCCGGCTGCAGGGCACCTTGGCCCCGTCGGCCATATGCAGCAGGGCCTCGCCCCCCTCCAGCGGCTCGATCGAGCGCAGCTGGCCCCGGTTGATCAGCCAGCTGCGGTGCGGGCGCAGGAACTCGCTCGGGTCCAGCCGCTGCTCCAGCACCGCCATGGTGATCCGCAGCGGGTAGTCGTGGCCGCGTACCCGCAGGTTCACGTAGTTCCCCGCCGCCTGGGCGTACTCCACGTCGGCGGTGGCGACCAGGAACTCCTTGCCCAGCTTGCGCACCAGGAAGTGCTGGGGACGCTCGACCGGCTCCACCGGCGGGCCGACGTCAGGCTCGGCCAGCAGGCTCGCCTCACCCTGCCTGCGCCGGCCGAACCAGCTGGCGAAGTGCTCCAGTGCCACGAACATCGCGAACGTGCGCACATCCTTCAGGTATTCGTAGGCAAAACGCTCCAGCCATCCCGCATCGTCCTGGTAGCGGTAGCCCAGCGATACATAGGCCAGGTGCCGAAGCAGCATCATCCCCACCACGTGCAGCAGCGACCAGCCTACGCTGGCCAGCAGATACACCGGCAACCGCTGCTTCCATGTATCGGCATGCAGCGGCCAGCGCTCGCAGCCCCACCACAGCAACGGCAGGGTCAGCAGGATCAGGGCGAGGCTGCTGAACTCCCAGATCATCGGTTCCCACAGGCCGAGATCGGCACCGCGGCGACTGGCGTCCATCACTTCCACCAGCGCATTGGTCACTGCTGAAGCCGACAGGATCGTCGCCCATACCAGCAGGCGCGTTGAAGTACGCCAGCGCGATGGTCGGCCCTGGGTCATTGCTGCATCCATGTTGTTGCGGTGCTCCAGCCTGCCTCAAGGGACCAAAGGTAGCCGCTCCATTGGTCCCGCCACCCCCGCCATTGGTCACTGCGCGGGTTCCGGCGGCCCCTTGGCAGTGGCTGCACAGGCCGGACGGCGTCACGTTGGCTCGACCTTCCGGCACACCTCCACCATGACCCGACGCCACGACATCGACGCCCTGCGCGTGTTCGCCTTCGCCCTGCTGATCCTCTACCACACCGCCATGGCCTATGTGGACGACTGGGGCTTCCACCTCAAGAGCGTGCATACCGCCGAATGGCTGCAGTGGCCGATGCTGTTCGTCAACCGCTGGCGGATGTCGCTGCTGTTCCTGATTTCAGGCATCGCCATCGCGCTGATGCGGCCGGAAGGCAGGCTGCTGCGCTTTGCCGGCCTGCGCACGTGGCGGCTGCTGCTGCCCCTGCTGTTCGGCATGTTCGTGATCGTGCCGATCCAGCCCTACTGCGAGGGCGTGGCCAACGGTCATGTTGCGCCCGGCTTCGGGCATTTCCTGCTGCGCTACTGGCAGGTGCGGCCGTGGCCGGAAGGCAGTTTCGCCGGCTGGCAATACGGCATCACCTGGAACCACCTGTGGTACCTGGCCTATCTGTGGAACTACACGCTGGCCCTGGCCCTGCTGATGCCATTGCTGGGAACGGCCGTGGTGCGCCATGCGATCGCGTTCTGCGCCGCCTCGCCGATACTGCTGATCGGAATTCCGTCTGCGCTGCTGCTGGCCTGGGTGATCTGGCTGGAGCCGGTCTATCCGTCCACCAATGCCCTGCTTGGCGACTGGTATCAGCACGCGAAGTACGCGACAGTGTTCCTGGCCGGCTACCTGCTCGGTCGTGAGCCGCTGTTCTGGCAACGCGTGGTCTCCCTGCGCCGCACTACGCTGTGGCTGGCGCTGGCGGCGGTCGGCTGGTATCTGGGGTTGCGCATCCTCGGCCAGGTGCTGCCGGTTGACTCCTCGCTGCGGCAATGGCCTGAAACGTTCTGGGACCTGCAGGGCAGGACCAGCCAGTCGGTGTACGTCTGGACCGCGCTGCTGGCCATCCTCGGCTGGGGCAAGGTCTTCCTCGACCGCCCGTTCGGCTGGCTACCGTACTGCACCGAGGCCATCTATCCCTGGTACATGCTGCACCAGAGCCTGATCATCGTGCTGTTGTTCTGGCTCAAGCCATTGCAACTGGGTCCTTGGCTGGAGCCGTCGCTACTGCTGGGCGGCACCGTCGGCGGCTGCCTGCTGATCCACGAACTGCTGATCCGTCGCGTGCGCTGGCTGCGCCCCCTGTTCGGCCTGAAGGCCGATCCGCTATCGTCACCGGTTGCACACGCTGCGCAGTTGTAGAGCCGAGCCCACGCTCGGCTGCTTCTGCCATGAGCCGAGCATGGGCTCGGCTCTACACGTCCACCTACCGGTAATCCACTTCTGGCTGGCCGCTACTGATAGCACTGTCACGGGCGCACCAGCGCCGGCGCTTACTGGCTGACGTGCTGGCTGGCTGATAGACCAGCATCGATGCTGGGGACTCCACACGGGACCTCGTACGGGCAACGGATACGCAGCATGTTCATGGCATTTGCAACTATTCGCATTGGAAGTTCCACAGCGCCCTGCCAGTGTAGGAAGTCGCCTTTACGACGGAAGGCACGTTTTGCCTGGAGCCCTGCAATGGATCAATCCGACATCAATCTGCTAGTTGCCTTTGTTGACTCGGAAGAAGCTGCGCTTGCTGAGGAACGTCAAGGCGACATTTACCCGTGCTATCACTACCAACTCGGAGCACTTGCACCGAAAGCAGGTCGCCAGTTGTCTGGGGATCTGCTGCAACGTTTCTACCTCCACTGGCTGCGCGTGGGTGACTGGAAGGTCGCCGGACTCCCTGAGAGAGACTTTCCCACCCTTGTTGCAGCCTATCTGGAACTCACAAAGCTCCCAATAGGCTACGACACGCGCCCACCCAGCCGAAGCCTCGAGCACCTGTTCTGCTTCGGCTTCAATGAGCATGGCGAGCTGCCAAGTGGCACGGTTGCAAATGCAGCCGATCTGAAACAGCGCACGCGTCTGGTGGAGCATTGCAGGAAATACCAGTCGTTCCATGCCCAGCGAGAGAAGGTCGAGAAATTCCTTCCGTTCCGCTCGTCGGCCCCGATCATTCTCGAAGCCGGCCGATTCCTGCAACACGATATCAAGGAAATGGGGCCGATCCTCTACTGGGGCATGGCACTCATTGCACAACTCAATGAGGACACGCGCATCGAGATGGCACATGACCTGATGGTCAGGGCGTGGTCTGGAGACGGAGATCGAAACCACGCGCTCTCCGTGCTTTACCTGACCGCCGAGTCCGCCCGACCACACTGCGCGGAGAACAGCGAGTACGCCGCTCTTTGTGAAAATCTGGCACAACTGCATGACATGCGGATCATGGCGGGGGACGCTGTCCAGCTGGTGCAGCGCCAGGGTTGGTGCGTGCAGAACATCCGAGACTGGAGCGCCAGAATCACCCTCTATCAGGACGGCGAGTACAGCAGCGAGAGCGGGCATCCTCGGATCAGCCTGACCCTCAACAGTTGGCCTGACAGCCCTTGGTCAATCAACCTGACCTCTGGTGATGGCTCCTACGTCGCCTACCGGGACAGACCCACCAGCAACGACTTCCAGTTGCCGCCAATCATCGGTGCCAAGCTTGATCACTTTCCCGAATGGGTCAAGCAGATAAATACAAGCCTGGGTATCAACTTGGTTCCAGGCACGGATTCGGTTGCGTCTGCCCACAAGAATCGCACGCTGGCCAGACAACTAGACGCTTGGATGCGCGGAAAATAGCAGTGTAGAGCCGAGCCCACGCTCGGCTGCTTCTGCCATGAGCCGAGCGCAGGCTCGGCTCTACGTTGAGGCAGTCGAGCAAGCTCGACTCCACAGGGGCGTCCGAGTGATCAACGCACCTCGAATTCGCCCACCAGCACGGTTTCCGCTCGGTCCTTCAGCCGCATCGTCACCATCTGATCCTTCTGCTTCGGCGTGCCCCAGTGGGTGGTCAGCCGCAGCATCAAGGTTGTCGCACCGGTCACCAGCTGCTGGCGGCTGCCAAAGTAGTTCGCCTCCACCTTGTACCTGCCCGGCTTGGCGTTGCGCAGCGAGAACTGCTCGGGGCCATAGCCGCCGGTGAAGTCCTGCGACATCTGCCCGCCCTGGTAGGTCAGGCGGTTGCCGTAGTAGGCGCGCTCGCCGTTCGGGTCGGTCACCCACAGGTCCATGTCGCTGTTGTCGGCATCCCACGACAGCACCACCCGCAGGTCCAGCGGCATCGCCTGCAGCAGGCGCGGGTCGATGCTGGTGGTATCCAGCCGGGGCGTGCTGCGGGCCACCAGGTTGGTCAGTTCATCCAAGGCGATCAGGGCGATGCCATCGAAGCGGCTGTCCCACGGCCGCACCACCACCTGGTACAGCGGCGCCAGCGCCTGCTGCGGCTTGCCGGCCGCCGCCAGTGCCAGGCCGAGGTCGCGGAAGCTCTGCGGCTCTTCCTGGCCCATGGCCAGCACCTGCTCGAACACCGGCACCGCCAGCGCGGGGGCATCGGCCTGCATCAGCCGATAGCCGAGCACGCGCAGCAGGTGGCGATTGTCCAGGTCCATCTCGGCCAGGTTCGACAACACGCGCAGTGCCAGGTCGCGCTGACCCTGCGCCAGCAGCAGGTCGGCCACGTCGAGGAAGAATGCGCTGCTGTCGGCATGGGCATCGCGCTCGGCCAGGTAGCGGTCATACAGTTGCGACGCCGGGCCCTGGCGCAAGCGCCGGGCGATGGTCGAGTCCGGCTGCCAGGCCGCCAGCTGGATGCCGAGCTCGCCCTCGTTGGCGGCAGCGGGCGCAGCGACACGGCCACCCGTGACCGTGATTGAATCCAGGGCCTTGTTGGATGCAGGCGCCGAGCGACGTGCACGCGCGCTGCTGGCTTCCATGCGCTGCTCGGCGGCGGCCATCGGTGCCAGGGCGGGCGGTGCCGCAGGGGCCGGCGCGGCGAGCATCGCCACCGGCGCCGATTCCATCGCGTAGTCCGCGGAGGCCACTTCCAGTGCCCCGCCCTTCGGCTGCGGCGGCATTCCCTTCGGCCAGCTGCGGTTCCACCATTGCTGGCGCTCCTTCCAGCGTGCAGCCACTTCATCCAGGCGCTCGCGATCCGCAGCGGCGCGATCCGCCACCTGCACGGCGAATCGTGCATCGTATTCGGTGCGGAGCGTGCCAGACGGACGGATCGCATAGCGCAGGTAGTCATCCAGGGTTTCCAGCACGATCAGCGAGGTATCCGGCCCCACCAGGCCAAACTGCTGGGACAGGCGCTGCATGGCCTCACGGTTGCTGCGGCGGTCGACGGCCAGTTGCTGCAGGCGCGCCTGCGCCCACAGGCCGGCCAGCAGTTCGCCGTCATCGCTTTTCTGCGTGGCCGGCAGCGCCTGCCATTCGCCGCCACCCACGCGCACCCGCATCGGCACACCGTCGGCCGCTAGTCGTGCGTGCAGCCACAGCCAGCCCTGGGCTTCACTGCGACGATCGATCACCACGTCCTGCACGCCGCGCCCCGCATCGACCTGCACATCCAACGGCGACGACAGCAGCTCGCGCGCCGCTGCATCGACATCCTCACCCAGTGCAACAAAGCGGCCACCATGCGCTTCGCTCCAACCACGCAGTCGCACGGCATCGGTGCGCGCACCGGCGCTGCTGATTGCAAACAGGCGTTGATCCGCCACCATCGCCGGTAGCTGTTCCGGCCCATAGGTCAGCAGGCCATCGCTGACCAGCAGGTATTCCTTCACGCCCGGCTGCGGCTGCCACTGTGCCAGCGCGCTGGCACCGTCCGGGCGCACGGCCTGCAGGGCTGCGCGCAGTTCACTCCAGTTGCCGGCGCGGATACGGAATCGACGCACCTGTTCGGCGCGATCGCGCAGCACGGTCAACGCCACGGTGCCGTCACCCATCGCGGCGAAGTACCGATCCAGCAGGGCGAACTCGCACGTGCGGTCACGCTGCCCACCCGAGCCGGAGCCATCCCACAGCAGGCCGATCTCGCGGGGCAACGTGCGCGGCGTGCTGCCGGTCGACACCGGCAGCTGCGCCAACAGGTAGTGCCCGTCCTGCCAGGGCGCCACCTGGACCTGCGCCTGACGTGCTGCGGGCAGGCTCCACTGCAGCTGCTTCGGCAACTGCGCGCCCCTGCCCTGCCACTGCAGCTGGCCCGCGCTGATGCGGAATGGCGCCGTACCCGCGGCCGTCGCGCCCGGGGCCTGCAGCTTCAGTTCAACCGAGGCTGCACCGGCGGCGAACTGCAGCGGCAGCGTCCATTGCCAGCCGTGGCCGTCGAAGGCCAACGGCTCACGCATCACCAGCTGCACGCGCCGACTGCCGCCGGCCGGCAGCGGGTAGATGCGCAGGCGGAACTGGTTGCCAGCGGTCTGTTCCAGCAGGCCCGGGTCGACGCCGCGGCGGGCGATCTCCTCGAATACCTGACGACCGCGGTCCTTGGGCACCGGCACCGCGTCACGCAGCTCGCCGTTGATATCCAGCGCGAAGCCGCTGATCTGCTGACCGTCGCCCAGCGGGAACTGCAGCTCACCTTCCAGCACGCGCCGGTTTGGGTTATGGAATTCCAGGGTGATCCGGGTCTGGGCGATGCCCGCCTGGACTTCGCCCTCGATGCGTGCGCGCTGCAACTGCACCGGTTGTTCGGCGGCCGGCGCGATCAGCAGCGGCGTGGCGGCCTGCGGCCGGGAGATCCGTGGCGACTGCGCGCCAGCGGGCCAGGCCACAAGGGCCAGCAACAACACAGTGCAGCATCGGGCGAAGACCATGACCGGACTCCAGTGGGATCGTGGACGGTTCAACGCTTCAGCATGGCAGACGGGGTTACCGTTCCAACACTGAAGTCGTCCGCCGGGCGTGGCCCGGCGCTACCTTGGCGTCTGGCACCCTTTCCTAGGCGGGCAGGCAGTGCTCGATGATCAACTGGATGGCGCTGCCGCCGCGGTAGTCGTCGCAGGCCAGGCGGTAGGCGAGATGCACGTGGCGGCCCGGCGCGTTCCCGTGCCAGCCGCCGAAGTGGATCGCGTTGATCGTGCCGGGTACGCCTGGCAGGCGCAGTTCCAGCTTGAGGTGGCGTTCCTTCAGCACGCGCCAGTTGGCCACTTCGAAGTGGCCGTCGAACAGCGGCTCGGGGAAGCCTTGGCCCCACGGTCCAGCAAGACGCAGCGCGTCGGCGTGGCGATGGTCGAGTTCGTCCGCCGCCAGTTCGCCGTCGCTGAGTACCTGCTGCTGGAGCGCGGCCGGGTCGAGCATTTCCAGCACCACGGCGACGAAGGCCGCCTTGAAGTCATCGACGTGATCGAGGCGCAGGCTGAGGCCGGCCGCCATGGCGTGGCCGCCGAAGCGTTCGATCAAGCCCGGATGGCGCGCATCGACCAATGCCAGTGCGTCACGGATATGCAGGCCGGGGATCGAGCGCGCCGAGCCACGCAGGGTGTCGGCGCCCGGCTCGGCCGGTGCGAAGGCGATCACCGGGCGATGCAAGCGATCCTTCATCTTCGACGCGACCAGGCCAACTACGCCCGGATGCCAGTCTGCATCGAAGAGGCAGGCCGCCACCGGTCGCTGGCCAGCCATGTCCAGCACCACGCGGGTCAACGCCTGCTCGGCGTCGTCAGTCATCGACTGCTGCACGGCGCGCCGTTCCGCATTGATCTGCTCCAGCGTCTGCGCGATCTCGCGCGCCTGCCGTGGGTCTTCGGTCAGCAGCAGCGCGATGCCCAGCGCCATGTCTTCCAGCCGGCCCGCCGCGTTCAGGCGTGGGCCGAGTGCGAAGCCGATGTCGGTGGCCGTCAGTCGCGTGGCGTCACGGCCACTGGCTTCGATCAGCGCACGCAGGCCGACACAACCCTGCCCTGCGCGCAGACGGCGCAGGCCCGCGCTGACCAGCGCCCGGTTGTTCGGGTCCAGCGCCACCAGATCGGCGACGGTGCCGACCGCCACCAGGTCCAGCAGCGTGGTCAGGTCCGGTCCCTTGCCATCGGCAAAGACACCGGCCTCGCGCATCTGCCGGCGCAACGCCATCAGCACGTAGAAGATCACGCCGACGCCTGCCAGCGACTTGCTGGGGAAGGCGTCGCCGTCGAGATTGGGATCGACGATGACATCGGCCGGCGGCAACTGCGGACCGGGAAGATGGTGATCGGTGACCAGCACCTGCCAGCCACGCGCCTTGGCCGCGATGACACCGGCGTGGCAGGCAATGCCGTGGTCGACCGTGACCAGCAGGTCCGGCTGCAGCGCGGCCAGCTCCTCCACCAGCGACGGCGACAGGCCGTAGCCGTGCACCATGCGGTTGGGCACCGCGTGGAAGACATGCTGCGCGCCGAGCATGCGCAGGCCACGCACGCCGACCGCGCAGGCGGTGGCACCATCGCAATCGAAATCGCCGACCACCAGGATGCGCTTGTCGTTGGCGATGGCCTCGACCAGCAAGCCCACCGCATCGTCGATGCCGGTCAGCAGCTCGGGGGCGTGCAGATTGCCCAGTTTCGGCTGCGCGAGCTCCGGGGTATGCGCGCCGCGTGCAGCGTACAGGCGCGCCAGCAGCGGCAGCGTGCCCTCCGGCCAGCTTCCGGGCGCGACCGCATCGCGGCGGCGGATCGTCGGCGTATCAGGAGATGACTGCACAGCATCGGCGGCAAGGGACATCGGCATCGCCGGGTGACGGAAGACCCGCGCATGATACCCGCTCGGCGTGCCCGGCTCTTCCCGGGCTTGGCGCAGGCGCGGCCATCGCCCATGCTTGTTCGCTTCTGAAACGGAATTCGCCATGTACCGCCCGCTGAGCGCACTGATTGTAGGCCTGCTGCTGCCGCTTGCCAGTCATGCCGCAAACACGCCGGTCACACCCGGTATCGAGTTCGTGCACCACGACTGGTTCCTGGCCTGCGACAACACCGGCACCTGCCGTGCCGCGGGTTATGGACCGGAAAACGCAGACAGCCTGCTGGGCCTGATGTTGGAACGTGCCGGCGGTCCCGGTACAACAGTGAAGGCGCGGCTGCGGGTGGGCGAGGATGGCGAAAGCGCAATGCCTGAAGGAGCGATGCGCCTGCTGGTGAACGACCGTGATCTGGGCCCGGTGCAGGACACCGGCGCCGACGAGGCCGTGACGCTGCGTCCCGCGCAGGTTGAAGCACTGCTCGCCGCCCTGCCCGGCCGGGCCCGCATCGAGGTCATCGACAACAACGGCACCCGCTGGCCGATTTCCGACCGTGGGGCTGCCGCCGTACTGCTGAAAATGGACGAGGCACAAGGGCGGATCGGAACACCCGGCGCCCTGGTGCGGCGTGGCACCCGTTCCGAGGCAAGCGTGCCGGCTGCACGGGCCAGACCGGTGATCGTGCGCGCCACGCTGGCGGCCGCTCGACCCGGCGACCGTGCACTGGGTACCAGCGAAGCGCTGCGCGACGCCCTGATTGCCACGATCGGCGACAGCGACGACTGTCCGCACCTGGTCGAGTACACGGGAACTCCGGAAATGGTGATCGAGCGCCTGGACGGCAGCCATGTGCTGGTCCAAGCGCTGTGCCAGATGGGTGCGTACAACTACAGCAATGGTTTCTGGATCGCGCGCGATCAGCCACCGTATGCGGCGGAGGTGGTCACACTGGAAGCCGAGGGCTTCTCGCGTGAAGACCGCACGCTGTATGCGCGCTACAAGGGTCGGGGCATCGGCGACTGCGTTTCCGGCTCGGACTGGGCATGGGACGGTCGCAGATTCCAACCCAGCAGCGCGTTCAGTACGGGCCTGTGTCGCGGCATCCCGGGCGGGCACTGGAACCTGCCGACCCTGGTCAGCGAGGTTCGTTGAATGCGCACCCTTTCTCTGCTGCAGGCGCCCCTGTTCCTGCTGGGTTTGCTGATGATGCCTTCGGCTGCTTCGGCCACGGATGCGGTGGGCGGATCGTTCGCCGATGGCGACTGGTTCATGGCCTGCGACAACACGCGCACTTGTCGTCTCGCCGGTGTCGGCGCACTGGCGCCGCTGAGGCTGGCCGCGCTGATCGAGCGCAATGGCGGCCCCGGAGCCGCGGTGGAGATCCGGCTGACACTCGCCCGCGACAGCGTTGACGATCCCGAAGCGCAGGCACAGTCCCCTACCGGCGAACTGCAATTGCGGTTGGATGGAACGCCCGCCGGCAGCATCGGCGTACTGGAGTCGGCGACGGAGCATGCAACGCTGACACCGGCCCAGGTGCAGGCGTTCAGTGCAGCCCTCATCGAGCATTCACCCATCAGCGTCACCGACAGCAAGGGCCAGGCATGGTCGCTCTCCGCATCCGGCGCAGCCGCGCTGATGCTGAAGATGGATCAGTTCCAGCAGCGCCTGGAGACGCCTGGCGCGCTGGTGAGACGAGGGCATAGACCGGAGTCGCGCGTGCCACCCGCCCTCCCGAAGCCACAGCTTGCCACGCCATCCATGGCGGTCGAGCCGCATGAGGAAGACGTACACCTGGAGGACCGCGAGGACCTGCGCCGCCTGCTTCAGCCCAGCAGCAAGGTCGACTGGGCATGCGCCCCGAATGTGCAGCAGACCGCGCCGCATTCCATCGCCATCCAGCGATTGGACGATCATCACCTGCTCGCCTCTGTTGTCTGCCACACCCAGGCGCTCAACGTGCCGGCGGGCACGTGGGTGATCAACGACCAGGCGCCGTTCAATCCCGTATTCATTACCCAGGGCGCACTCTTTGCGCGCTCGCCCGAGGCGGTCTTTCTCGAGGAAACCGTGGAGACCGACCAGGATCGCTGCGAAACCGGGCGCTACTGGTCGTGGGATGGGCAGCGGATGCAGCTGGCCATGGAGTACGTCGGCGGCACCTGCAGTGGCTCTGGCGCCTCCACCTGGCAGCTGCCGACCTACGTTTCGGAGTTCCGCTAGGGCACCCGCCGGGCGTGGCCCGGCGCTACCTGGATGCTTCAGGCATCGTGAAGCTGGCGCGGCTTCTTCCAGAACTGCCAGCGCTGTCCACGGTCCAGCTGGAACTGCAGGCCGTCTTCGAAATCCAGCACCAGCCGCTGCAGCTCACCACGCTTGAGCGCGGCCAGCAGCGGACGGATCGCTTCATTGCCGAGCTGCTGCAGGGAACGCAGCTGGCGCAGATCCACCAATGCATCCACCGCCTGCTCGCCGTCCACGGCGACGCCAGCCGCCAGGGCCAGGCCCTGCAACAGGACATCGCGGCTACGCACCTGTGCGTGCGGCGTGCTGACCGACACCGGCATCACGCCACCGCCCCAGAACCACAGCGAATTGATCGGCTGTTGTCCCTGCACGGCGCGCTGCTGGTTCCAGGAATGGTTGTGCAGCAGTACCTGCGCTTCGGTCATCAGCGCCCGCCAGCGGCGGCCGCCCTCGCCTTCGGGCAGGTGAGAGAACAGGTCATCGCCCAGCACCTCGTCCGGACTGTCGAAGTCCGGCAGGGCCAGGTCGATCGGAAGCCGCAGGTACCAGCGCGAAGGATCCGGTGCGTCGAGCACGAATCCGGCATCGGCAAACAGCGGCTGCAGCACCGGCAGCAACGCCAGGCTGTCCGCCAAGGTCGGCCGCAGTGTTTCGCCGTAGGCCATCATCCGCGCGCCGTGCATGTCCGGCACCATGCAGGCCGGGTCGGCACGCAGCCAGCAGGCGCCGGCCGCATCGCCGACGTCGCGCTGGCGGGTCAACGCGGCCACCGGCCAGTGCGGCGCGGCAACCGTGAAATGGCGCGTCAGTTGTGCGCGTTCGCCCGGTGCGACCTGCACCGTCGTGGCACGGCCGAGCGCACGCGCCACATCGTCCGGCAGCGCAGCCGCGGCAAAGCGGCTGCGTGCAGGCAACAGCAGGGTCGCCGTCGCCACGTGGTCAGTCCACGTAGCTGACGCTGACGATCTCGTACTCGCGCTGGCCGGCCGGGGCGTCGATCACGATCGAATCGCCTTCCAGCTTGCCGATCATCGCGCGCGCCACCGGCGAGGAAATCGCGATCAGGCCCAGCTTGATGTCCGCTTCCAGGTCACCAACGATCTGGTACTTCTTCTCTTCGTCGGTTTCCACGTCGGCCAGCGTCACGCTGGCGCCGAACACCACCTTGGAGCCGGCATTGAGCTTGCTCACGTCGATGATCTCGGCGTGCGACAGCTCACCTTCCAGCTGCTTGATGCGGCCTTCGATGAAGCCCTGTTCCTCGCGCGCGGCATGGTACTCGGCGTTCTCCTTCAGGTCACCGTGCTCACGCGCCTCGGCGATCGCGGCGATCACCTTCGGGCGCTTGACCGACTTCAGGTGATCCAGTTCGTCGCGCAGCTTCTGCGCGCCCTTCATCGTGATGGGGGCTCTCATGCATTCAACTCCTTGTGCAGCTCCTGCAGCGACCAGACGGGGCCGGTGCCGCGGAATTCCAGTGAATCCACCAGCGCCTTGGCGCCGGCAATGGTGGTCGAGTAGGTGACGCGATGCTGCAGTGCCTCGCGACGGATCGAGAACGAGTCGTTGATCGCCGAACGACCTTCGGTCGTGTTGACGATGTAGACGATCTCGCCGTTCTTGATCGAGTCGACGATGTGCGGACGGCCTTCGACCACCTTGTTGATGATCTCGCAGTCCATGCCATGCTGCTGCAGCCACGCGGCGGTGCCACGGGTGGCGACCAGGCTGTAGCCACGCGCCAGCAGCGCCTTGGCCACCGGCAGCACGCGCTTCTTGTCCGGATCACGCACCGAAACGAAGGCCTTGCCGACCGGCGGCGCCTTGATGCCACCGGCTTCCTGCGCACGCGCGAAGGCGGCGTTGAAGGTGCGGCCTACGCCCATCACTTCACCGGTGGAGCGCATCTCCGGCCCGAGGATCGGATCGACGCCCTGGAACTTGGCGAACGGGAAGATCGCTTCCTTCACCGAGTAATAGTCCGGCACGATTTCCTTGGTTGCACCCTGCTCGGCCAGGCTCTTGCCAGCCATGCAACGGGCGGCGATCTTGGCCAGCGGCATGCCGGTGGCCTTGGACACGAACGGCACGGTGCGCGAGGCACGCGGGTTCACTTCCAGCAGGTAGATGGTGTCGGCACCTTCGTCGCTGGTCTGGATCGCGAACTGGGTGTTCATCAGGCCGACCACGTTCAGGGCCTTGGCCAGCTCCACCACCTGGCGGCGCAGTTCGGCCTGGGTTTCAGCCGACAGCGAGTACGGCGGCAGCGAGCAGGAGGAATCGCCCGAGTGCACGCCAGCTTCTTCGATGTGCTCCATCACGCCACCGATCAGGACGTTGCCATCCTTGTCGGCGATGATGTCGACGTCGCACTCGACGGCGTTGTCGAGGAAGCGGTCCAGCAGCACGGGCGAATCGTTGGACACCTTCACCGCGTCGCGCACGTAGCGGGCAAGGTCGGCTTCGCCGTAGACGATCTCCATCGCACGGCCGCCCAGCACGTAGCTCGGGCGCACCACCAGCGGGTAGCCGATCTCGCGGGCCAGCAGCAGGGCTTCCTGGTCGTTGCGGGCGATGCGGTTCGGCGGCTGCTTCAGGCCCAGCTTGTCGACCAGCTGCTGGAAGCGCTCACGGTCTTCGGCCAGGTCGATCGAGTCCGGGCTGGTGCCGATCACCGGCACGCCGTTGGCTTCCAGCGCGCGCGCCAGCTTCAGCGGGGTCTGGCCGCCGTACTGCACGATCACGCCCTTCGGCTGTTCCAGCTCGACGATTTCCAGCACGTCTTCCAGGGTCAGCGGTTCGAAGTACAGGCGGTCGGAGGTGTCGTAGTCGGTCGACACGGTTTCCGGATTGCAGTTGACCATGATGGTTTCATAGCCATCCTCGCGCAGCGCCAGTGCCGCGTGCACGCAGCAGTAGTCGAACTCGATGCCCTGGCCGATGCGGTTCGGGCCACCGCCCAGGATCATGATCTTGTCGCGGTTGCTCGGCGCGGCCTCGCACTCGTCCTCGTAGGTCGAGTACAGGTAGGCGGTACCGGTGGAGAACTCACCCGCACAGGAGTCCACGCGCTTGTAGACCGGGCGTACCTTGTGCGCACGACGCAGCGCGCGGATGGCGGCTTCGTTGGTACCGGTCAGCTGCGCCAGGCGCGCGTCGGAGAAGCCAGCGCGCTTCAGCTTGCGCAGGCGTGCAGCGTCCAGCGCATCGATGCCACCGGCAGTGACTTCAGCTTCCGCCGCGATGATTTCCTCGATCTGATCCAGGAACCAGTGATCGATGAACGACAGTGCGTAGATCTCTTCCACGCTCATGCCAGCGCGGAACGCATCGGCGACGAAGAACAGGCGCTCCGGACCCGGCGCCTTCAGCTCGCGACGCAGGGTCTGCAGGTCTTCTTCGTTGCTCAGGTCCAGGCCGGTCGGGTCGAAGCCGACCTTGCCGGTTTCCAGGCCGCGCAGGGCCTTCTGCACCGACTCCTGGAAAGTGCGGCCCATCGCCATCACCTCGCCCACCGACTTCATCTGGGTGGTCAGGCGTGCATCGGCAGCCGGGAACTTCTCGAAGGCGAAGCGCGGGATCTTGGTGACGACGTAGTCGATGGACGGCTCGAACGAGGCCGGGGTCAGGCCACCGGTAATTTCGTTCTTCAGTTCGTCCAGGGTGTAGCCCACGGCCAGCTTCGCGGCGACCTTGGCGATCGGGAAGCCGGTGGCCTTGGAGGCCAGCGCCGAGGAACGCGACACGCGCGGGTTCATCTCGATGACCACCACGCGGCCGGTCTTCGGGTTGATGCCGAACTGCACGTTCGAGCCACCGGTATCGACACCGATCTTGCGCAGCACGGCGATGGAGGCATCGCGCAGGCGCTGGTATTCCTTGTCGGTCAGGGTCTGCGCCGGCGCCACAGTGATCGAGTCACCGGTGTGCACGCCCATCGGGTCCAGGTTTTCGATCGAGCAGACGATGATGCAGTTGTCCGCAGTATCGCGGACCACTTCCATCTCGAATTCCTTCCAGCCCAGCACCGACTCTTCCACCAGCACTTCGGTGGTCGGCGACAGTTCCAGGCCGCGGCTGACGATCTCGACCAGCTCTTCGCGGTTGTAGGCAATGCCGCCACCGCTGCCGCCCAGGGTGAAGCTGGGGCGGATGATGGTCGGGTAGCCGACGCGGGTCTGGATCTCCAGCGCTTCGTCCAGGGTGTGGGCGACGGCGGCGGTCGGGCATTCCAGGCCGATCTCACCCATGGCCACGCGGAACAGCTCGCGGTCTTCGGCCATGCGGATCGCTTCGCGCTTGGCGCCGATCAGTTCGACGTTGTACTTCTCCAGCACGCCGTTGTCGGCCAGGTCCAGCGCGCAGTTCAGCGCGGTCTGGCCACCCATGGTCGGCAGCAGCGCGTCGGGCTTTTCCTTGGCGATGATCTTCTCGACCGTCTGCCAGTTGATCGGCTCGATGTAGACGGCGTCGGCCATCTCCGGGTCGGTCATGATCGTGGCCGGGTTGCTGTTGACCAGCACCACGCGGTAACCCTCGTCACGCAGGGCCTTGCAGGCCTGGGCGCCGGAGTAGTCGAACTCGCAGGCCTGGCCGATGACGATCGGGCCAGCACCGATGATGAGGATGGTCTTGAGGTCAGTGCGCTTGGGCATTTTCTTCTCTAAGTCAGTACAGCGTGACAAGGGGGGTGATCGCACGCTGTCGATCAGGAATCTTGATCCGCAGCGCCGCGCAGGGGGCAGCAGCGATGCGGGGTTTACGGTCCATCGCGACGCCACCGGGGGACCGGCGGCGTACTGATCACGCCTTGGCCTGCTCCATCAGCACCACGAAGCGGTCGAACAACGGACCGACGTCGGTCGGGCCCGGCGACGCTTCCGGGTGGCCCTGGAACGAGAACGCCGGCACGTCGGTGCGGGCCACGCCCTGGTTGGTGCCGTCGAACAGCGAACGGTGGGTCACGCGCAGGGTCGGCGGCAGGGTCGCTTCATCGATCGCGAAGCCGTGGTTCTGCGAGGTGATCATCACCCGGCCGCTGTCCAGGTCCTGCACCGGGTGGTTGGCACCGTGGTGGCCGTGGCCCATCTTCATGGTCTGCGCGCCCGAGGCCAGGCCCAGCAACTGGTGGCCCAGGCAGATGCCGAAGGTCGGGATCTTCACGTCGATGAAGGTCTTGATCGCTTCGATGGCGTAGTCGCACGGTTCCGGGTCACCCGGGCCATTGGACAGGAACACGCCGTCCGGCTTCAGCGCCAGCACTTCGGCGGCCGGAGTCTGCGCCGGTACCACGGTCACTTCGCAGCCACGCTCGGCCAGCATGCGCAGGATGTTGGTCTTCACGCCGAAGTCGTAAGCCACGACCTTGAACCGGGACGGCACGCTGACGAAGGCGTTGGCATCCAGGTCCAGCTGGCCCTCGGTCCAGGTGTAGGTCTTCTCGGTAGTGACAACCTTGGCCAGATCCATGCCCTTCAGCCCCGGGAACTTGCGGGCGGCTTCCAGTGCCTTTTCCACGTCGATGTCGCCGGCCATCAGTGCGCCGTTCTGCGCGCCCTTCTCGCGCAGGATGCGGGTCAGCTTGCGGGTGTCGATGCCGGCGATGGCGACCACGCCGCGCTGGATCAGCCAGTCCTGCAGCGACACCTGGCTGCGCCAGTTGCTGGGACGGCGCGGAACGTCGCGCACGATCAGGCCGGCCGACCACACCTTGGACGCTTCATTGTCCTGGTCGGTCATGCCGGTGTTGCCGATATGCGGATAGGTCAGCGTGACCATCTGCCGGGCGTAGGACGGGTCGGTCAACACTTCCTGGTAGCCGGTCATGGCGGTGTTGAACACCACCTCACCGACGGACAGGCCGGGCGCGCCTACGGATTCGCCCTCGAATACGGTGCCGTCTTCGAGGACGAGGATTGCGGCTTGGGTCACGGGAATCTCACTTTGGCTACCGAGGGGGCTGCCGAAGTCACGCCTGCGCTTCACGGAAATCCGGTTGCAAAAAAGCGCGGACGTACGGTCTGGGACCGGTCCGGCTTTCGTGATTCGGCGAGTGCGAATTGTAGCGCTGCCGGGGCGCTCGCGCCAGCGGTTATCGCGCTTCATGAACAGGCGATTGCGTATTCATTTCAATCCGGCGGCGTATGCGGCGCCCGCTGGTAGCGCCGGGCCATGCCCGGCGGAACCGACACCGACGCCGGGCACGGCCCGGCGCTACCGGTTAACGCGGCCCGTCCAGCAGATCGCGCACCCGGTAGCTGCCCGGCGCGCGGCCGTGCAGCTGGCGGGCGGCGAACAGGGCGCCGCGGGCGAAGATGTCGCGGTTGGTGGCCCGGTGCACCAGCTCGATGCGCTCGCCCAGCCCGGTGAACTGCACCAGATGCTCGCCGACGATGTCACCGGCGCGCAGGCTGGCGTAGTGCGGTTCCGCCCCACCCCGCTGCGCGGCCGCGCCCAAGGTCAGCGCGGTGCCCGACGGCGCATCCTTCTTCTGGGTGTGGTGCGACTCGACGATGTCACAGTCCCAGCCGGCCAATGCCTGCGCCGCGCGCTCTACCAACTCGTCCAGCACCGCCACGCCCAGGCTGAAGTTGGAGGCCCAGACCAGCGGGATCTTCGCAGCCGCCGCGTCCAGCGCCTGGCGCTGCGTGCTGGAGATCCCGGTGGTGCCCGACACCAGCCCGGCACCCCGCTCCACGCACAACGCCAGCATCGGGTCGAAACCCTCCGGCAGGCTGAAGTCGATCGCCACGTCGAACACCGGCGCGCCGGGCAGTTCGCTGGCACCGAAGAACGGCACGCCGTCGACCACGCGCTGCGCCGGCGCACGGCCGGTCACTGCAGCCACGATCTGCAGGGTTTCGGGATGTTCGGCGGCCAGCCGCAGCAGGGCCTGGCCCATGCGCCCGGAGGCGCCGTGAATGAGCAATCGCAGGGGAGTCTGGTTCATGCCTGCAGGCTAGCGGCAGCACGCCCGCTCCGGCAAGCGCCATCGCTGCTACGCTGCATGCCCTTTCATGCAATGGATGGCAGCTCCCTCATGCAGATCAGCGAACAGCTGGTGCTGGTCACCGGCGCTGGCCGCGGCCTTGGCCAGCACATCGCCCGCGCCTTCGCCGCACAGGGCGCGCGCGTCATCGTCAATTACCACCGCAGCGAAGGCGCCGCACGTGCCCTGGCTGCCGAGCTGGGCGGACAGGCGATCGCACTGCCGGCCGACGTCACCGACCGCGGCCAGGTCGATGCGATGCTGCAGCAGGCACTGGCCCACTTCGGGCAAGGCGTGACAACCGTGGTCAACAACGCGCTGGCGGCGTTCTCGTTCAATGGTGATGCCCGCGACAGTGCCGCCACCATCGGTTGGCCCGCCTTCCAGGCACAGTTCGAGGGCAGCGTGCGCGGCGCGCTGAACACCGTGCAGGCCGCCCTGCCCGGCATGCAGGCCCGCCGCTTCGGCCGCGTGATCAACATCGGCACCAACCTGTTCCAGAACCCGGTGGTGCCCTACCACGACTACACCGCCGCCAAGGCCGCACTGCTGTCGCTGACCCGCACCCTGGCCGGCGACCTCGGCCCGCATGGCATCACGGTAAACATGCTGTCCGGCGGCCTGCTGCGCACCACCGATGCCAGTGCCGCCACGCCCGAAGCGGTGTTCGACTACATCGCTGCGAACACCCCGCTGCGCAGCGTCACAACGCCGACCGAATTCGCCGATGCCGCGCTGTTCTTCGCCAGCCCGTGGTCGCGTGCGGTGACCGGCCAGAATCTGGTGGTCGATGGCGGGCTGGTGCGGGACTGAGCCGATGCGCATCTCCGAAGTCAGCCGCCTGACCGGTGCCAGCACCAAGGCCATCCGCCTGTACGAGGCGCGCGGACTGCTGCCGCCGGTGCCACGCCTGAACCGCTATCGCGACTACAGCGAACAGGACGTGGCCTGGGTGCAGCTGATCCGACAGGCACTGGGGCTGGGCATCAGCCTGGCCGCGATCTCGCGCCTGCAGGGCCGCGACGGGCGGCTCGACTGGCCTGCGGTGCTGGCCTTGCTGGAACAGCAGCGCACACGCATTGCCAGCGAACGGGCTCGGCTGGCGCAGGTCGAGCTCGCCCTGCAGCAGGTCAGCGCCGAACTGCAGCAGTGGCTGCACTCCGGCAGCGGCGACTGCATCCTGGATCCCAGCGGCTGCACCACCCCGGTTTGACTCTGCCCCTGGGGCAGACCCCAACCTCGCGCACTTTCCATTGCCCGAGGTTGCCGTGTCCCGTTCCGTCCTGATCCTGCTCGGCCATCCTGACCGTGACAGCCTGTGTGGTGCCCTCGCCCAACGCTATGCCACGGCCGCGGAGAATGCCGGCCACCGGGTGCGCCTGATCGCACTGGGCGACCTTGAATTCGACCCGGTGCTGCGCCACGGCTACCGCCAGATCCAGCCACTTGAAGCCGATCTGCAGGACGCCGCCGAGGCGATCGAAGCCTGCGATCATCTGGTGCTGGTCTACCCCACCTGGTGGGGTGCAATGCCGGCCCTGCTGAAGGGCTTCTTCGATCGCGTGCTGCTGCCGGGGTACGCCTTCCGCTACCGGCGCGATTCGGTGTGGTGGGACCGGCTGCTGGCCGGACGCAGCGCACGGGTGATCACCACCCTGGACACGCCGCCCTGGTATTACCGCTGGATCTACCGCGACCCGGGCATCAGCCAGATCCGCGCCACCATCCTGCAGTTCTGCGGCATCCGCCCGGTGCGGGTCAGCCGCGTGGGCGCGGTACGCAGCAGCTCGCCGGAGCAACGCAATCGGTGGCTGGCGCTGGCAGCAGAGCTGGGCTCACGCGCCCGGTAGATCCACGCCATGCGTGGATGAAATGCTGGCCAGTGTTCCGGATGTCGCGTTTGCCAATTGACCGTCAGGCACTGCGCCTCAAGGCTGTGGCCCGTCTTCCGGCCCAGGCAGAACCCATGAAATCCTCGACCGTCTTCAGCAAGTGCGCCAGGAAGACCGGCTTTGCCGGAACGTCTACGACCCGCTACCGCTTGCTGGATGCCGCCCTGCTTGTCGTGAATCACCAACGCGCCAACGAAAACCGGGGCTTCTATGTGAATGCTGGACTCTACTTTCCAGAGCTGCTCGAGTATCCGCTCGCGCCTGACGATCTTGAAACGGCCTTCAGGTACCGCTCCAGCATTCCCACGCCCCATGTCGACTGGCGGATCGAAGAAACGCCGGGCCTGCGCCGGACCTTCATCCAGCAGGATCTTGAAGATCTGCTGCAGGCCGGCAACCGCGGCGCGCTGAAAGGCCTGCTGCTCTTTGCCCTTGCCGACGTGGCCGGCTTTGCGGCAACCCATGGAAACCGGGAATCGGTGCGGCGATTGAACCAGGATGGTCGCTTCCGGGCGATCATCCGCAAAGAGGTCTAGTAGATCCACGCCATGCGTGGAATGAACCCCGCAAGCGTGCGAACCAGGGTTCGCACCCACCAGCGCAGGAAAAGCAGCGTCAGTGCTGCTTCGGTGGAGTTGGCCCGCAGCTGTCACAACCACCACAGGCACCACCACCTCCAGTCGCCGACGGCGCGATCTTCCGCCCCAGCGCCTGCATCCAGCCGGGGCGACCCGGCTTCAGCAGGGCCAGCGCCAAGGCCCCGCGCAGCGTGCGCACGGTGCCCGGGAACTGCTTCTTCAGCACCACCCAGGCACTGACCAGCACGGCCACCGCGATGATCAGGTACTGGATCAGCAGGCCGGTATCCATCAGCCGCCTCCCAGCGCCTTGGTCACCTGGTAGGTGATCAGCGCAGCCACATAGGCCGCGGCGAACAGGTAGAACGCGGCGAAGCCCATCTGCTTCCACGAATTGGTCTCACGCTTGATGGTGGCCAGCGTCGAGATGCACATCGGGGCGTAGATGTACCAGACCAGCAGCGACAGCGCGGTCGCCAGCGACCAGCCGTCGCTGATCAGTGGGGTCAGCGCCTGGCTGGCGGCATCGTCATCGGCCGCGGACAGCGCGTAGACCGTGGCCAGCGACGATACCGCCACTTCGCGCGCGGCCAGGCCCGGGATCAGTGCGATGCAGATCTGCCAGTTGAAGCCCAGCGGCGCGAAGAACACGGCCATCGCATGGCCGATCTGGCCGGCGTAGCTGTAGTCGATGGCCGGCATCGTGGCGCCAGCGGGAGCCGCCGGGAACGACAGCAGCACCCACAGCAGGATGGTCAGCGCCAGGATGATGCCACCGACGCGCTTGAGGAAGATCATGCCACGCTCGTACAGGCCCACGGCCAGGTCACGCGCATGCGGCAGGCGGTAAGACGGCAGCTCCAGCATCAGCGGATGCTCACTCTTGTCGCGACGCCACTTCTTCATGATCCACGACATCGCCAGCGCGCTGAGGATACCGGCGGCGTACAGGCCGAACAGGACCAGCCCCTGCTGGTTGAACACGCCCCACACCGTCTTCTGCGGAATGAACGCACCAATCAGCAGCGCGTACACCGGCAAGCGTGCGGAACAGGTCATCAACGGCGCCACCAGGATCGTGGCCAGGCGGTCACGTGGGTCCTGGATGCTGCGCGTGGACATGATGCCCGGCACTGCGCAGGCAAAGCTGGACAGCAGCGGGATGAACGAGCGGCCGGACAACCCGGCGGCGGCCATCATGCGGTCGAGCAGGAACGCAGCGCGCGGCAGGTAACCGGACTCCTCCAGCACGAGGATGAAGAAGAACAGGATCAGGATCTGCGGCAGGAACACCACCACGCCACCGACACCGGCGATGATGCCGTCGGTCAGCAGGCTGGCCAGCGGACCTTCCGGCAGCACGCTGCCGACAAACTCGCCCAGCCAGGCAAAGCCGGCTTCGATGCCGTCCATCAACGGCGTCGCCCAGGCGTACACCGCCTGGAAGATCAGGAACATCACCACCGCCAGGCTGACCAGGCCGAACACGGGGTGCAGCAGCCAGCGGTCCAGCGCGTCATCGATCTTCGCGGTCCGCGCCGGCATGCGCACGGCCACCGACAGGATCTCGCGCACCTTGGCGTGGTAGTCGATGCCACCTTCCGGGCCCGGCACCGGCGCATCCAGGTGCGGCACCATCGCATCGAGGCGCTCGACCAGGGCCTTGGCGCCCTGCTTGCGCACCGCCACGGTCTCCACCACCGGGACGCCCAGCTCGCGCTCCAGCGCGGCCACATCCACCTGGATGCCACGGCGCTGGGCCGCATCAACCATGTTCAGCGCCACCACCATCGGCTTGCCCAGCTCGCGCAGTTCCAGCGCGAAACGCAGGTGCAGGCGCAGGTTGGTGGCGTCGATCACGCACAGCAGCACATCCGGCGCGGCTTCGCCCGGATAGAAGCCCCGGCACAGGTCGCGGGTGATCGCCTCGTCCAGGCTGGCCGGATGCAGGCTGTAGGCCCCCGGAAGGTCGAGTACCGCGAACTCGCGGCCGGACGGCGCACGCAGGCGGCCTTCCTTGCGCTCGACGGTGACGCCGGTGTAGTTGGCAACCTTCTGCCGGCTGCCGGTCAGCTGGTTGAACAGAGCGGTCTTGCCGCTGTTGGGGTTACCGACCAGCGCAACGCGCAGGGGGGCGGTAGTGGCAGTAGCAGTCATGCGCGTCGTTCCTGGCTGGCGGCGTCGACCACGACCCGCTTGGCTTCACTGATCCGCAGCGCGAAACGGGTGAACCCGACCTGCACCAGCAGCGGCTCTCCCCCCACCGGGCCCTTGGCCACCAGGCGTACTTCCTCGCCCTTCACGAAACCCAGCTCGCGCAGGCGACGGGCGATGGCATCGTTGGCATGCAGGTCCTGCACGGACTCGACCACGGCCGAGGTGTGCAGCGGCAGTTCGGACAGCGTCATCTAGCGTGTTCTCTGCTGGATGTAAATGGTTCTCGATTCTAACATTCCCGCGTCGCGTCATGGCCCATGACCAATGGCCCGCTATGATCCATACAGGTATGGAGTGACCCTGGAATCCCATGAACGATGCTTTGCAGATCGAGCGCAGCGGCGCCGCCCTCACCCTCTGGCTGAACCGGCCGGAGCTGCACAACGCCTTTGACGCCAGCCTGATCGCCCGGCTGACCGCCGCACTGGAGGCCGCCGGCCGCGATGATTCGGTCCGGGCCGTGGTGATGGCCGGCCACGGCACCTCCTTCTCGGCTGGTGCGGACATGCAGTGGATGCGCGGCATGGCGGCGGCCAGCGAGGCCGACAACCGCGAGGACTCGCTGGCGCTGGCACGGCTGATGCGCACCCTGGACGAGCTGCCCAAGCCGACCCTGGCCCGGGTCCACGGCGCGGCCTTCGGCGGTGGCGTCGGCCTGGTTGCCTGCTGCGACATCGCCATCGCCAGCACCTCGGCCCGCTTCGGCCTGACCGAAAGCCGCCTCGGCCTGCTGCCGGCGGTGATCTCGCCCTATGTGATCGAGGCCATCGGCCCCCGCCAGGCTCGCCGCTGGTTCGCCACCGGCGAGCATTTCGACGCCGACACCGCGCTGCGCATCGGCCTGGTCCACCAACTGGTCGAGCCTGAACGCCTGGACGAGGCCGTGCAACGCCAGCTGGCCCTGCTCGACAAGGCCGGCCCGATCGCCTCGTCCACCGCCAAGCAGCTGGTGCGCCAGGTCCGCGACAGCCATGACCGCGACACCCTGGATCGCGATAATGCCGCCCTGATCGCGCGCCTGCGGGTGTCCGCCGAAGGCCAGGAAGGCCTGGGTGCCTTCCTCGACAAGCGCGCCCCCCACTGGGTCACGGAAGCCTGAACATGCTCGATCATCTTGGTTTGACCAGCGCCGACCTGGCGCGCAGCAAGGCCTTCTTCCTGCAGGCACTGGCGCCGTTGCAGATCGGCGTGGTGATGGAAGTGACCGCCGAACAGACCGGCGCCCACGACCACATCGGCTTCGGCAACGACGGCAAGCCGTTCTTCTGGCTTGGCAATGGCCGCACTGCCAGCCACGGCGTGCACGTGGCTTTTGCCTGCGCCAGCCGCGCCCAGGTGGACGCCTTCCATGCCGCCGCGCTCGCCGCCGGTGGCCGCGACAATGGCGCCCCGGGCCTGCGCCCCTGGTACCACCCGGATTACTACGGCGCCTTCGTGCTCGACCCCGACGGCAACAACATCGAGGCGGTCTGCCACCGCCCTGCCAACGGGGCAACCGCATGAGCGACTACGTCCGCATCGTCGAGGTCGGCCCGCGTGACGGCCTGCAGAACGAAAAGCAGTCGGTCTCCACCGCCGACAAGATCGAACTGATCAACCGCCTGTCGGCCACCGGCCTGCGCAGCATCGAGGCGACCAGCTTCGTCAGCCCGAAGTGGATCCCGCAGCTGGCCGATGCCGCCGAGGTCTACGCCGGCATCCAGCGCCGGCCGGGCATCCACTACCCGGTACTGGTGCCGAACGAACAGGGCTACGACCGTGCCCGTGCGGTCGGCGTGGAGGAAGTAGCGGTGTTCACCGCCGCGTCCGAGGCGTTCAACCGCACCAACACCAATGCCGGCATCGACGAATCGCTGGCCCGGTTCGAGCCGATCCTGCGCCGCGCCGCCGCCGATGGTGTGCGCGTGCGCGGCTACGTCTCCACCGTGCTTGGCTGTCCTTACCAGGGCGAGGTACCGCTGACTGACGTGGTGCGCGTCGCACGTGCCCTGCACCAGATGGGCTGTTACGAAATCTCGCTGGGCGACACCATCGGCGTCGGCACCCCGCGCAAGGCACGGGCGATGCTGCAGGCGGTCGCCGCCGAGATCCCGATGGCGGCGCTGGCCGTGCATTTCCACGACACCTACGGCCAGGCCATCGCCAACATCGCCACCTGCCTGGAAGAAGGCGTGCGCGTGGTCGACAGCGCGGTGTCTGGTGCCGGTGGCTGCCCATATGCCAAGGGCGCCAGCGGCAACGTCGCCAGCGAAGACGTGGTCTACCTGCTGCAGGGCCTGGGCCTCGACAGCGGCGTGGACCTGCCGGCACTGGCCGATACCGGCCGCTGGCTGGCCGGCCTGCTCGGACGCGCCACCGCAAGCCGTACCGGGCAGGCACTGGCCGCGGCCGGTTGACCACCGCACTGCGCCGCCCCGCAAAGGCGGCGCAGTGCACAACAGCGGCGGTCGCGGCTTCCGTTAGAATCGGCGGTTCTCGAACCTGCAGGACCGTTCAATGCAGCTGTCTTCCGTACGTGCCGTGATCACTGGCGGCGTCTCCGGCCTCGGCCTGGCCGTGGCCCAGCACCTCGTCGCCCAGGGCGGCAAGGTGGCCCTGTTCGACCTCAACGACGACAAGGGTGCAGTCGCCGTTGCCGGGCTGGTTGCCGACAAGGCCCGCTACTTCAACGTCAACGTCAGCGATGAGGCGGCCGTGGCTGCGGCCATCGACCAGGCCCACGACTTCCTCGGCGGCCTGAACGTGGCGATGAACTGTGCCGGCATCCTCGGCGCCGGCCGCGTGCTGGGCAAGGAAGGCCCGATGCCGCTGGCTGGCTTCCAGGGCACGGTGATGGTCAACCTGGTCGGCAGCTTCAACGTCGCCAAGGCCGCGGCCAATCGCATGCAGCACAACGAAGCCGGTACCGACGGCGAGCGCGGCGTGATCATCAACACCGCCAGCATCGCTGCCTATGAAGGCCAGATCGGCCAGGCCGCGTATGCCGCCAGCAAGGGCGGCGTGGTCTCGATGACGCTGCCGATGGCGCGCGAACTGTCGCGCTTTGGCATCCGCGTCAACACCATCGCCCCGGGCGTGTTCTGGACGCCGATGGTCGATGGCATGCCCGAGGCCGTGCAGCAGTCGCTGGCCGCCTCGATCCCGTTCCCGTCGCGTCTGGGCAAGCCGGAAGACTTCGCCAGCCTGGTCGGCTTCATCCTTGGCAACACCTACCTCAACGGCGAGACCATCCGCCTGGACGGCGCTACCCGCCTCGCTCCGAAGTGATTCCCCCGGGCGCCGGGACGGCGCCCTCCCCCAACGACCTAGATCACCATGAAAGCCAACGACATCAAGAAGGGCAACGTCGTCGAGTACAACAACGGCGTGTACCAGATCCGCGACATCGAACGCAGCTCGCCGCAGGGTCGCGGCGGCAACGTCCGCTTCCGCTTCATCATGTACAGCGTGCCGGGCGGCAACAAGCTCGACGCCAGCTTCGATGCCGACGACAACCTGGTCGAGGTCGAACTGCTGCGCCGCCAGTCCACCTATTCGTACAAGGATGGCGATGCCTTCGTGTTCCTCGATGACGAGGACTACACCCCCTACACCCTGGACGCGGACGTGATCGGCGATGACGCCGGCTACATCACCGACGGCCTGACCGGCATCTACGTGCAGGTCATCGACGAGCAGCCGGTGGCGATCCAGCTGCCGGCCTCGGTGGTGCTGGAAGTGATCGAAACCCCGCCGGAACTGAAGGGTGGCACCGCCACCAAGCGCCCGAAGCCGGCCAAGCTCAACACCGGCATCGAGATCATGGTGCCGGAGTACATCGTCAACGGCGAACGCGTGCTGGTGAACACCGCCACCGGCGAATTCGCGGGCCGTGCCGACTAATCGCCTCGCGCTGATCGGCTGCCTGTCCCTGCCTGCGGCGCATTCGCCGCAGGTAGGCCATCGGATGTAGCAGTCGTGTAGCACCGAGCCCACGCTCGGCTGCTGTGCGTTGGACAGGGACTGCAGCCGAGCGTGGCTCGGCTCTACAGGTAGCTTACGGCTGCTTCGCGCCGAAATTGCCGCAGCCGTGGTACTGGCGGGTGCCGATGGTCAGGTTCACCTTGGCATCGAACGCCTCGCCACTCATGTCGTCCTGGCAGGTCGTGCGCTGGAAGCTGAGCTTGACGTCGGTGCCATCGGATGCCTTGCCACTCCAGCCATCAGCACCTTCGGTGGGCTTGGCGACATCGAAGCGACGCTCACCATAATCCACTTCCACCTGCAAGCCCGGCGTGTCGCCGTCGACAACTGCCAGCCAGCCGGGCTCATTGCCGGTGGCACGGAACGCAGCATTGCCGGCACTGCCATCGCCTTCAGTGGCTTCGACCGCATGGCACTCGCGATCGGCTTCGCCCTTCAGGCTCAACAGGCCGTCATCGCTGCCCCTGGTCCAGAAGCTGTTGCCCTGGCCATCGCCATACTTGGCGCCGGATGCCGCGCGTTCGGAGGTCATGGCGAAGGTGCGGTCGCCGATCACCACCGTGGCTGCATCCTCGCCATTGAAGGTCGCGCGCACGCTGAGATCACCACACTGGTAGGCGGTCTCGCTGCCACCTTCGGTGCTGGCACTTGGCTGCGGCGTGGCAGGCGGGGTGTCATTGCCGCCCGCAGCGGGTGCCTGGGCCGGCTGGCACGCAGCCAGCACCACCCCGAGGGAGGCTGCCAACAGACTGGGAACTACACGCATGGCTCGACTCCTTGTCGACACTACAGAGAGGCTCGACCCTACCATCTGCCGGTGAGCGGGGCCTGAAAGCGGCCTGACCGCACTCAGGCGGCCAGCACCGCCATCGACAGCAGCTGTGCGCCACTGCCGCCGGAACTGCAGGTCCAGACGCGCAACAGGCGCAGCTTCACTTCACGCTCCTGGTCCTGCTGCCACACTGACAACCGCACGTTGCTGGACAGCAGTGCCAGGCGACCACACAGCAGCGTTTCAACTGCGTGCAGATGCAGGCTTCGTACCTGCAGGCCGCCGGCCAGCCAATCGCCCAGCCACGGCAGATCGAGCATGCGCCCGCCTTGGCCATCCATCATGAACAAGGCCGGCGATACCAGCGCGGTCAGCGCATCGTGATCATTTTCCAGCAACGCTGCGCACAGGCGCTGCTCCAGCACCATCAACTGTTGTTCATGCAGATCTTCAACGATGTTCCGTTCCATCCACGGATCCTTCCGGCATCGGCCGGCGCCTGCGCAGGCGTTGCGCGATCCACTGCCGCGCGCCCTGCACTACTACATAGAAGACCGGTACGAAGAACACCGCCAGCACGGTCGCACTGACCATGCCGCCGAACACACCGGTTCCAATCGCCTGCTGGGTTTCCTTCGACGCGCCCTGCGCCAGCATCAGCGGCACCACGCCCAGCGCGAATGCCAGCGAGGTCATCACGATCGGCCGCAGGCGCAACCTGGCCGCTTCCAATGCCGCCTCGACCAGGCCGCGACCCTGCTGCTGCAGCTGTCGCGCGAACTCGACGATGAGGATCGCGTTCTTCGCCGACAGCCCGATCACGGTGATCATGCCGACCTTGAAGAACACGTCGTTGGGCATGCCCCGCAGCAGCACCGCGGCGACCGCACCGAGCAGGCCCAGCGGCACCACCAGCATCACCGCCAGCGGGATCGACCAGCTCTCATAGAGAGCCGCCAGCACCAGGAACACCACCAGCATCGACAACAACAGCAGCCACGGTGCCTGCGCCCCCGACTCCCGCTCCTGCAGCGACTGGCTGGTCCACTGCAGGGCAAAGCCGGACGGCAGCTTCTGCGCCAACCGCTCCATCTCCTCAATGGCCTGGCCGGTCGACACGCCGAAGGCCGGTGCGCCGGACAGGTTCAGCGCCGGGAAGCCGAGATAGCGCTGCAGCTGCAACGGCGCCTCGGTCCAGTGCGGCGTCACCAGTTCCGACAACGCCACCATGCCGCCTTCGCTGTTGCGAACGTACAGCTTCAGCACATCTTCCAGCTCCATCCGGTGCGGTGCATCGGCCTGCAGGATCACTTGTTGCAGCCGGCCCTTGTTGGGGAAGTCGTTGACGTACTGCGAGCCCATCGCCGCCGACAGCGTGCTGCTGATCTGCTCGAACCCCACGCCCATCGCCTCGGCCTTGGCGCGGTCGATGTCCAGCCGCACGCTGGTGCCTGCTGGCAGGCCATCGGCATGCACCTCCGACAGCAGCGGACTGGCCTCGGCCAGCTTCAGCAGCTGCTGCAGGGCCGCGCGCAGCTCTGCCTGGCTCTGCCCGGTGCGCGCCTGCAGCGCCAGTGAGAAGCCGGAGGAGCGTCCCAGGCTGTCGATGGCCGGCGGCATCACGCTCATCACCTCGCCCTCGGCAATCGTCGCCATCGCCTTCTGCGCGGCCTCCACTTCGCCGGCCGCGGTGGCTCCTGCACGCTCGCCCCAGTCCTTCAGCATGGTGTAGGTCAGCGCCGCGCTCGGGCCGGACCCGGAGAAGCTGTAGCCGAGGATCGACTGGTTGGAGCCGATGCCCGGGCGTGACGCCACATGCCGTTCGTAGGCTTCGACCACGGCCAGCGTGCGCTCGGCGGTGGCTTCGGCCGGCAGCTGGATCGAGGTCATGAAATAGCCCTGGTCTTCTTCCGGCAGGAATGCACCCGGCAACCAGTGCAGGCCCAGCAACAGCGCCACTACCAGTGCGGCGAACACGCCCATCACCCGCCCGCTTCGCTGCAGCACGGAGGCCACGCCACGCTGGTAGCGCCCGGTCATCGCCTCGAAGCCACGGTTGAAGGCGCCGAACAGCCCACCACGACCATGATGGCCATGGCTGTTCGGGCGCAGCAGCGTCGCGCACAGCGCCGGCGTCAGGCTCAATGCCAGCAGCGCCGAGAACAGGATCGACACCGCCATCGCCACGGTGAACTGGCGGTAGATCGCGCCCACCGAGCCGCTGGCCAACGCCATCGGGATGAACACCGCGGTCAACACCAGGGTGATGCCGATCACTGCGCCGGTCAGCTCACGCATCGCCTTGATGGTGGCCTCGCGCGGCGGCAGCCCTTCTTCGGCCATGATCCGTTCCACGCCCTCGACCACCACGATCGCGTCGTCGACGATGATGCCGATTGCCAGCACCATGCCGAACATGGTCAGCACGTTGATCGAGAAGCCCAGCGCCAGCATCACAGCGAAGGTGCCCAGCAGTGCGATCGGTGCGACCAGCGCCGGGATCAGCGTGTAGCGCCAGTTCTGCAGGAACAGGTACATCACCGCGAACACCAGCAGCATCGCCTCCAGCAGCGTCTGCACCACCTTCTGGATCGAGATCTTGACGAACGGCGCGGTATCGAACGGAATGCTCGCTTCCACGCCGCGCGGCAGCAGCGGTGCCAGCTCGGCCATGCGCTCACGCACCGCCGACGCGGTGCGCACCGCGTTCGCGCCAGGACGCAGCTGCACGCCGGCGGCGGTGGCCGGATAGCCGTCCTCGCGGGTGCCCCAGGCATAGCTCTGGGCGCCCAGCTCGACGCGGGCGACATCGCCCAGCAGCACCCGCGAGCCGTCGGCCCCGGCGCGCAGCACGATGGCAGCGAACTGTTCCGGCGTGGACAGTTGGCCGTCGGCACTCAACGGCACGGTAATGCGCTGGCCCGGCACACCCGGCGAATCGCCGATGCGTCCCGGCGAGATCTCCAGGTTCTGCTGCTCGATGGCGGCGGCGACGTCGCCCATGGTCAGGCCGTAGCCGGTCAACCGGGTCGGGTCCAGCCACACACGCATCGCTTGCTCGGCGCCGAACAGCTGCACGCGGCCGACGCCATCGATGCGGCGCAGCTCTTCGATGATGTTGCGCGCCATGAAGTCGCCCAGCGCGGCTTCGCTGACGCTGGCATCGGGCGAACGCAGGCCGACCAGCATCAGGAAACCGGAATCGGCGGCCTCCACGAACAGGCCGTTCTGGCGGACGCTGCGCGGCAGGCGCGGTTCGATCGCCTTGATCCGGTTCTGCACGTCCACCTGCGCCAGCTCCGGATTGGTGCCGGGCTTGAAGGTGGCAGTGATCGACGCTTCACCGGAAGTGTCCACCGACGATTCGAAGTACAGCAGGTGCTTGACGCTGGACAGCTCGCGCTCGATCAGGCCGACCACCGCATCATTCAGCGTCTGCGGGCTGGCACCGGGGTAGCTGGCATAGATGCTGACACTGGGTGGCGCCACCGCCGGATAGCGCTCAACGGCCAGCCGTGGGATCGCCAGTACGCCAGCCAGGATGATGAAGATCGCCAGCACCCAGGCGAACACCGGGCGATCGATGAAGAAACGTGCCATGTTGGATTTCCCTGGAGGGACCAGCCCGGTAGAGGCTCAGCCCTTGCTGCCGGCCTGCACCGCGCCGGCGCTGGCGACCGGCAGCTGCCAATCGCGCGCATCGACCACCACGCCTTCCTGCAGGCGTTCCTGGCCCTCGACCACTACCTTTTCGCCCGCCTTCAGGCCCGTGCGCACCAGCCACTGGCGATCGACACTACCGTCCACTTCCAGCGTGCGGATCACCGCCTTGCCATCGCCACCGATCACCCAGGCATAGGCCTGGCCACCGGCGCTGCGCAGCACGGCCTGCTGTGGCACGGTCAGCGCACTGGTCGGCGCACCACGCGGCACCCTCGCGCGCACGTACATGCCCGGCAGCAGCTGGCGCTGCGGGTTGTCGACCAGAATGCGGAGGATCACATCACCGGTACGCGCATCGACGTTGATGCCGGAGAACAGCATCTGGCCACGCTCGGACAGCGGCTTGCCGGCCGCACCGATGATCGTCACCGGCAGCTCGCCGCCACCGGCAGCGCTGCGCTGCAGTGATTCCAGCTGGGCCGCCGGCTGGCGCACATCGACGTAGACCTGGTCGATCTGCTGCACCACCGCCATCGGCTCGGCATCGGCCACGCCCACCAGTGCGCCTTCGGTCACCAGCGCCTGGTCGATGCGGCCGGCAATCGGTGCACTGACCGTGGCATAGCGCAGGTCAAGCTGGCGACGGGCCAGGATCGCGCGCGCCTCGTTCACCGCGGCACGGGCCTGTTCGTACTCGGCACTGGCATCGTCGCGGTGCTGCTGGCTGACCGCCTGCGCGGCCGCCAGTGCATGCAGGCGCTGTGACTGCACGCGGCTGCGGCCCAGCGCCGCTTCGCTGCGCTGAAGTGCTGCCAGTGCCGAATCCACGTCTGCACGGAATGCCGCCGGATCGATCTGGAACAGCGCCTGGCCGGCGCTCACTTCTGCGCCCTGGTCGAACAGGCGGCGTTGCACGATGCCGCCCACCTGGGCACGGATCTGTGCGGTGCGCACGGCAGCCACGCGGCCGGGCAGTTCGTCATCGCGCTGTACCACCTGCGGGCCGACGGTGACCACGCTGACACGCGGTGTGGCTTCCGGCGTAGCTTCGGGGGTTGAGCAGGCCGTCATGGCCAGGGCGAGGGCCGCGATCAACGTGGCCGGAGTCCTGAAGGTTCTCATTGCTGTGCACAATGCCGCGCAGGCGGCTGATAGGTTCTGAAGCGTGAAGTGTGCGTGGCAATGATGGGGTTTCGATGGAGGAACTGTGGAGATACGATGGAGGCAAGCACCTTAAGGCCCCGCCCCTGCATGCATGCCGCCCCTGCCCTCGCCGCCCTCGTCCTGATCGTCGAGGATGAGGCCGAGATCGCCGATATTCTCACCGCCTATCTGGAACGCGAAGGACTGCGTACACTGCGCGCCGCCGACGGCCACAGCGCACTGGACCTGCACCGCAGCGCCCGCCCCGACCTGGTCCTGCTCGATGTGCAGCTGCCGCGCCTGGATGGCTGGAGCGTGCTGACGCAGCTGCGCCAGCGCGGCGAAACGCCGGTGATCATGCTGACCGCACTGGACCAGGACCTGGACAAGCTGACCGCACTGCGCATGGGCGCCGACGACTACGTGGTCAAGCCGTTCAATCCGGCCGAAGTGGCAGCACGCGTGCGCGCCGTGCTGCGGCGTACGTTGCGCGCCTCGCGCGTGGATGCACCGACCGCGCTGCGGGCCGGCCCGCTGCTGATCGACTCGGCCACCCATGCCGTGCATGTGGAGGGCGAAGGCTACAGCCACGAAGTGCTGCTCACGCTCACCGAGTTCAAGCTGCTGCACTGCATGGCGCTGGCGCCGACCCGCATCTTCAGCCGCAGCGAACTGATGCACGAATGCCTGCCGGAAAGCGAAGCGCTGGAACGCACCGTCGACAGCCATGTCAGCAAGCTGCGCCGCAAACTGGACGAAGTAGGCATGGTCAATGTTCCGGCCAGCGTGCGCGGTGTCGGCTACCGGCTGATGGCCGACCGCTGATGGCGCACCTGCGCCGCTCCGGGCTCAGCCGACACATCATCGTCTCGATGTCGTTGATGGTGATCGGCGTCATTGTGATGATGATCCTGTCGTCATGGCTGCTGTACGCGGTGCTGGTCGAGTTCTTCCCCGGCAGTGCCGAGGAACCGGAAAGCTGGCTGCCGACCGGCCCGGAGCTGGCATGGATGGTCGGGGTGATCCTGACCGGCCTGGCACTGGCCATCGCCGCCTCGTTCCGACTGGCGCATCGCATCCTGTCGCCCTTGAATTCGCTGGTCGACAGCGTGCGCGCGCTCGCCGGCGGCGACCTCGGTGCGCGCGCCAGCGTCGAGGAAAACTCACCGGGCGAAGTGGCAACCCTGGTCGAGGATTTCAATGCGATGGCGCGCCGCCTGCAGCACATGGAGAGCGAGCGCGCGATGTGGCATGCGGCTATTGCCCATGAATTGCGGACCCCGGTGACAATCCTGCGTGGCCGCCTGCAGGGGCTGGCCGAGGGCGTGTTCCAGCCGGACGAGTCGCAGTTCCGCAGCCTGCTTGCCCAGGTCGAAGGGCTGTCCCGCCTGATTGAAGATCTTCGCGTGCTGAGCCTGTCCGACAATGCGCGGCTGGACGTGCGTCGCGCGCGCACCGACGTGGTGGCCGAGGTGCATTCGGTGATGACCCTGGTCGATCCGCAGTTCCGCGCTGCAGGCTTCGTGCTGGAGCTGGAAACCAGCCGCGAGGAACACAACGCGCACTGTGATCCCACGCGCCTGCGCCAGGCGCTGCTGGCGCTGCTGGAAAACGCGCGTCGCTATGCCAGCCCGGGCAAGGTACGGATTGCCGTGCATGACACACCAGGCCATGTACAGGTAGCAATCGAGGATGAGGGCCCGGGCATCGATCCGGAGCTGCACGCCGACATCTTCAGCCCGTTCATGCGTGCCGACGGTTCGCGTTCACGCCAGGGCGGCGGCAGTGGCCTCGGCCTGGCGGTGGTCAAGGCCATCGCCGACGCGCACGGCGGCCGCGTCTACTGCACGGCGGGCAACGCCGGTGGCAGCCGTTTCGTCATCGAACTGCCGCGCCAGTAGCGGGTGCGGCCGCCTGTTCCCGCAGGCGCGCGCCGAGTGCGGCGAGGTTGGCATCGATCGCATCCATCTCGTTGCGCTGGCCTGCCGGCAACTGCTGACGCAGCTGCACGCGCAGCGCCTGCCAGGCCGGCACCGCCTGTGCGCTGGCGGTGGCAACCGCTTTGGCCAGCACCGCCTGCTCATCGACCAGCGGCAACCCATAGCCACCGTCCGCCAGTAGCGTACCCGGGCGCAACCATTGCCCACCCTGCTCCAGCAGCTGGCGCAGGCCGCGCGTCTCGGCACTGGCCGGTGCGGCCAGAAGGCGCCGTTTCAGCACATCGCGCGCGCGCAGTTCGGCGCGGCGTTGCGCCGCCTGCTCCAGCAGCAGCAGCCCGGCGCTGGCACGCAGGTCACCCTGCAGCAGCCACGGCGCACGCTGCGGTGCGGGCAACTTCAGCCAGCCGCGCACATCGCGCACCGGCAGCCCCAGCTGTGAGCTCGCCACCGCGAACAACTGCTGGTAGTGGTCGCGCGCCGAAGCAAAGTAGTACCCCTGCGCCTGCGCTGCATTGCGGTCCGTGAGCACCTGCTCGTCCAGCACATGCAGCCTGGACAGCCGACGCTTCAACCCGCGTGGACTCTGCTGGGCCAGGCCCGCCTCACCCAGGCGCGGCACACCCGCCTGCAGCAGCTTTGCGGTTTCCACCGCGCAGTTGTTGCCGACGAAGTAATAGCGCCCGTCATAGCTCCAGTGCACCTGTGCAGTGCGCTCGAGCAGGGTGGCGATCTCGCCGGGCGACAACTGCAACGGCAGCGACTGCACCCCCCGCAGCTCCACCTTGGTGTACTCGTCCACCACCTGCTGCAGCGGCAGCACGAACAGGCGCGACGGGTAGCCACCGGTCAGGCCACGCCAGTTGGAAATCTGCACATCGCCGACGAACGCGCGGAACGACAGCACGCGGTGGTACTCCAGGTCCAGGCGGCAGTCCGGCCCCGGCGTGCGGCCGGGCCGGCAGATCACCAGCCGCAGCATGCTGTGGCCCCAGCGGCTCATCGGCTGCGCACTGCCTTCGGCGAACAGGTAGTCCACGGCATAGACACGCGCGGGGTCGAGCTGCAGCAGCGATGCGGCACCCTCTTCTGAGTCGGCCTGGAGCAAGGGCAGCGTCGTAGCGCAGTGCGACTGCGGCAGCGATGGCGGGGTTCCGAAATGGACCTGGTACCACTGCGCCAGCGCCGGACGCCGGCAGGCGAACTCAGCGTCCAGCAGGAAATGCTCGGCGTTCACCGCCAGGTACTCGGCCGGGTCCTTCAGTTCATACGCATCGGGACTGCGGTCACGGAAGTCGTTGTCGCCACGGCCGAGATGCCAGGGCTTGCGCTGCCATCCGGCCAGATCACGCCAGCGCACACTGCGCGACCAGTTCGCCCCCGTACGGTCGGCGACATGGGCCAGTTCGTGTACCAGCGCGCTGCGGCGTGCGCGACGCGCGCCGGGCACGGCATCATCCAGCAGCTCGCGACGCAGGGCGATGCGCCCGGCGAAGGCCCGGCCGTGCACATCGGCCGGCAGGTCATCACGCCAACGCACCTGGACCTGTGACGGCAATGCACGCAGCAGGCCATCGGGCAGCAGGGACTGCACGTCGGCCAGGGTCTGGCTGGCGAGCTGCTGCTGCGCCGGGTCGAGACCGGACGGATCAAGCAGCAGGCGATCAGCCGCGTGCGCGGAAGGGATGAGCAGCCACGCCAATGCGGCGATCCACCCGCACCGCCCGCTGTGCCTCTGTAGAGCCGAGCCATGCTCGGCTGAATGCCCGGCGCATGCGGATCGCAACAGCAGCCGAGCATGGCTCGGCTCTACAGAAGGCGATGACGCCGAGGTCATGCAGCCTGGATCAACGTGCCAGCAGCGCGCGGGCCAGTTCCAGATCGCTCTGCTGCTGTGCCGCGGCGCTCTGCTCACGCAGGTGGACCAGTGCGGCCTGCAGGCGGGCGCCACGAATCTCGCCATCGCTGGCGACGAATGCAGCCGCATCGTCGCGTGCAGCCAGCACCACCTTGTCATCACCCGAGCTGCTGCCCGAGGAACCGGAGGACGCACCCGTGGCCGAACCGGCCGACGTACCGGCGAAGCTGGAAGCGAAGCCGGCCAGCGGCAGGGACAGCAGGGCGAGCAGCAGAAGCGGACGGGTCATCGGTTCGAAGCCGGTTGTGAGGAAGCGTGGAGCGTAACGGGTGCGTGAAGGATTTGTCCGGCTCAAACGTCGAACAGCTTGCCGGGATTCAGCCGCGCTTGGGGATCGAACGCACGTTTGACCGCCTTCATCAGGGCGATCTCGGCCGGGCCGCGGGTGCTGTCCAGGTAGCCCTTCTTGACCAGGCCGATGCCGTGTTCAGCCGAGATGCTGCCATCGAACCGGGCCAGCACCTGCGCCAACAGCTTGGTCACGTGTTCACACTGCGCCACGAAATCGGCGTCGCTGGTGTCGTCGGGCTTGAGCACGTTGATGTGCAGGTTGCCGTCACCGATATGGCCGAACCAGACCACGTCGAAGTGTGGGTAGGCCTGCCCGATCAGTGCCTGGGTCTCGGCCAGGAACGCAGGCATCGCCGAGATCCGCACCGAGACATCATTCTTGTAAGGTTTGTAGCGCGCCAGCGATTCGGTGATGCCTTCGCGCAGGCGCCACAGCTGGGCGGCCTGGGCGTCGCTGGCGCTGATCACCCCGTCGCTGACCCAGCCGTTGCCCATGCAGTCCTCGAAGGCGGCCATCGCCGCCGCTTCCTGCGCTTCGTCGTTGGCGGCGAACTCGGTGACCACGTAATACGGGTGCACCTCGTCGAACGGTGCCTGCGCACCATGCGCCAGCACGTGCTCCAGCGCCCGGTCGGTGAAGAACTCGAAGGCCTGCAGCTGCAGGCGCGCGCGGAACGCGGCGAACACCTGCATCAGCACCTCGAAGCTGGGCACGGCCAGCAGCATCACGTTGCTGGCTGGCGGCGGATCGGTGAGTTTCACTGTCGCCTCGACGATCACGCCCAGCGTGCCTTCCGAACCGATCAGCAGCTGGCGGAAGTCATAGCCGCTGGAGTTCTTGATCAGGCCCTTGTTGAGCTCCAGCAGTTCGCCGCTGGCGGTAACCACCTTCAGCCCGGCGATCCACTCGCGGGTGTTGCCGTAGCGGATCACACGGATGCCGCCAGCATTGGTGGCGATGTTGCCGCCGATCGTGCACGACCCGCGTGCAGCGAAATCCACCGGATAGATCAGGCCGTGGTCCAGCGCGGCGTTGTGCACGGCCTCCAGCGGCATGCCGGCCTGCACCACCAGGGTGCGATCGACCGCGTCGTAGGCCAGCGCCTTGTTCATCCGCTCCAGGCTGAGCACCAGCTCGCCATTGGCCGCCATCGCGCCACCGGAAAGGCCGGTACGGCCGCCGGACGGCACCACGGGCACGCCCTCACCCGCACTCCAGCGCATCACCGCCTGTACCTCCTCGACCGTGGCCGGCAGTGCGACCGCCAACGGCGCCGGCGTCCAGCGCCGGGTCCAGTCGCGCCCGTAATGCTCCAGGTCGGCCGGGTCGGTCTTCAGCTTCAGGCCGGGACAGGCCTGCTGCAGCGAGGCAATGCGGGAATCGGTCATGACGGTCCAGCGCGGGGCGTGAAGAACGGGCAAGCGTGCCAGCGGCACGCGCCAGCGTCCAGCCCTGCGAGCAGGCAGATAGCTACGGATGCAACCAATTGCGCACCGCACCATGAGCGCTGCGATCTGGCATAGTGGTTGGCCCCTGTCCCACTGGCCGTGTTGCCCCATGTCGCCGAAGAAGACCTCGTTCCCGAAGCAGGATATCCGCGTGCTGTTGCTGGAGGGGGTCAGCCAGACCGCCGTGGAGGTGTTCAGCGCGGCCGGCTACAGCCAGATCGAGGCGCACACCAAGGCACTGCCCGAGGACGAATTGAAGGCGCGCATCGCCGAGGCGCACATCGTCGGCATCCGCTCGCGCACCCAGCTCAGCGCCGAGGTGCTGGCCGAGGCCAAGCGCCTGATCGCGGTGGGCTGCTTCTGCATCGGCACCAACCAGGTCGACCTGGACGCGGCCGAACTGGCCGGCATCCCGGTGTTCAACGCGCCCTACTCCAACACCCGCAGCGTGGCCGAACTGGTGATCGCCGAGGCGATCATGCTGACCCGTGGCATTCCGCAGAAGAACGCCGAATGCCATCGCGGCGGCTGGTCGAAGTCAGCCAGCGGCAGCCATGAAGTGCGCGGCAAGACGCTGGGCATCATTGGTTACGGCCACATCGGCACCCAGGTCGGCGTGCTGGCCGAATCGCTGGGCATGCAGGTGATCTTCCACGACGTGGAAACCAAGCTGGCGCTGGGCAATGCCCGTGCAGCGGCCAGCCTGGACGACCTGCTGGCGCGCGCCGACATCGTCACCCTGCACGTGCCGGAGACCCCGTCCACGCAGTGGATGATCGGCAGCACCGAGCTGGCGAAGATGCGCAAGGGCGCGCACCTGATCAACGCCGCGCGCGGCACCGTGGTCGACATCGATGCGCTGGACGCGGCCCTGGCCAGCGGCCACGTCGGTGGCGCCGCGCTGGACGTGTTCCCGGTCGAGCCGAAGGGCAACGGCGATATCTTCGAATCGCCGCTGACCCGCCACGACAACGTCATCCTCACCCCGCACGTCGGCGGCAGCACGCTGGAAGCGCAGGACAACATCGGCGTGGAAGTGGCGGCCAAGCTGGTGCGCTACAGCGACAACGGCAGCACCCTGTCGGCGGTCAACTTCCCGGAAGTGACCCTGCCCGAACACGAAGACAGCCTGCGCCTGCTGCACATCCACCAGAACGTGCCGGGCGTGCTGTCCAAGGTCAACGAGATCTTCTCGCGCCACAACGTCAACATCGACGGCCAGTTCCTGCGCACCGACCCGAAGGTGGGTTACGTGGTGATCGACATCACCGCCAGCGAGGCGCAGGCCGCCGCCGTGCGCGACGAGCTGGCCGCGATTCCAGGCACGCTGCGGACGCGCATTCTGTATTGACGCGCATCCCGCCTTGCACGTGTAGAGCCGAGCCCATGCTCGGCTGCGGTTCCGGCCCGCATCGAGCCGAGCATCGGCTCGGCTCTACAGGTTGCTAGCGCGCCAACCACCGGCGCGCCATGCGCTGCATCGACTCATCCGATTCCGGATCGGCGGCGACCTCGGTCACCGGCCGCCAGGCCAGCTCCAGCGACTCCTCGCTGAGCACGAAGGCCTCGCCACCCAGCGCCCGGATCACGAAACGCACGTCGTAGTGCCAATGCCCCGGTACGTCCTTGCGCTCCGGAATCCAGTGCTTGTCGATGTCGAAGATGGCCGGGTCTTCCAGCACCAGACCGCTCAGGCCGGACTCCTCCTCGGCCTCCTTCAGCGCGACCTGGGCCAGGTCGCGGTCGCCGTCGGCGTGGCCGCCCAGCTGCAGCCAGCGCTGCAGCTTGCGGTGGTGGGTCAGCAGCAGGCGCTGGCCATCGGCACTGACCAGCCAGCAGCTGGCGGTGAAGTGGCCGGCCAGGCGCTCGCGGCGGAACGGATCTTCCGGATCGTCCAACAATGTGCCGAATTCGGCAGCCAGTGCGTCGTGGGCAGGCTCGCGGCGGGCATAGTCCCGCAGCAGGCCACGCAGGCGATCGTCAAGCACGGCAAGGGTTTCGGCGGTCTGGCTCATGAATGGGCGGCGTTTGGAAAAATACTGCTCATTATCGCCGTTCATTGTTGCGATTGCGCTTGTGCGTTGGCTTCAGCTTTGGCTAAGGTACAGCGGGCCGTTCGCGCGGCCTTCACCATTCCAGGGTTGCCGGCAACGTATCGGCGTCCCACCCCATCCGATCACTAGGAAGTACTGCATGCTGAAAGCTCTGTTGAGGGTCAAGCCGGTCGAACCGGCCGGGCACGTCGATGCTGGCGAACCCATCGAAGGCAGCCTGGACGGCGAAGCCACGTTGAAACGGACCCTCACGGCTAAACACCTCATCCTGCTTGGCGTGGGTGCGGTGATCGGCGCTGGTATCTTCGTGCTGACCGGCCAGGCCGCGGCCAACCATGCTGGCCCGGCAGTGATGCTGTCGTTCGTGATCGCCGGCTTCGCCTGCGCCCTGGCGGGCCTGTGCTACGCCGAGTTCGCGGCAATGATGCCGGTCTCCGGCAGTGCCTACTCCTATTCCTACGCCACCCTCGGCGAAGGCATGGCCTGGTTCATCGGCTGGTGCCTGGTGCTGGAATACCTGTTCGCTTCGGCCTCAGTCGCGGTGGGCTGGTCGGCGTACCTGATCAGCTTCATCACCACCACGCTGCACATGCCGTTCCCGGATGCACTCAGTGCCGCGCCCATCGCCTGGACCGGCAGCGAGTTCATCGCCTCCGGCAAGCTGTTCAACCTGCCAGCGGTGCTGATCGTGGCGGCGGTGTCCGGCCTGCTGTACGTGGGCGTGACCCAGTCAGCCTTCGTCAACGCGATCATCGTGGCGATCAAGGTCACCGTCATCTGCCTGTTCATCGGCATCGGCGCGGCCCACATCGACCCGGCCAACTGGCAGCCGTTCATTCCGGAAAACACCGGCGTGCCGGGTGAGTTCGGCTGGAGCGGCGTGTTCCGCGCGGCCACCATCGTGTTCTTCGCCTACATCGGCTTCGATGCGGTTTCCACCGCCGCCGGTGAAACCAAGGACCCGCAGCGCAACATGCCGATCGGCCTGCTCGGCTCGCTGGCCGTGTGCACCCTCGTCTACATCATCGTCTGTGCGGTGCTGACCGGCATGATGCCGTACCACCTGCTGGGCACCGACAAGCCGGTGGCCACCGCGCTGGAGCCCTACCCGACCCTGTCCTGGCTGAAGACGTTCGTTGAGATCGGCGCCATCGCCGGCCTGTCCTCGGTGGTGCTGGTGATGATGATGGGCCAGACCCGCATCGCCTACACCATCTCCCGCGACGGCCTGCTGCCGAAGTTCTTCGGCAAGGTCCACGCCCGTTTCCGCACCCCGTACGTCGCCACCATCGTGGTCGGCGTGATCGCCGCCGCACTGGCTGGCCTGGTGCCGCTGAACGTGCTGGGTGAACTGGTGTCGATGGGGACCCTGCTTGCCTTCGCCACGGTCTGCATCGGCGTGCTCGTGCTGCGCTATTCCAAGCCGGAGATCCATCGCCCGTTCCGCGTGCCGATGGTGTGGATCATCTGCCCGCTGGGCGCGGCCACCTGCCTGTTCCTGTTCTGGCAGGCGTTCGTGGTGCACTGGCACCTGTTCGTGGGCTGGACGCTGCTCGGCCTGTTGATCTACCTGGGCTACGGCATCCGCAACAGCAAGCTGGCCAAATCGCCCTGATCCGCCTACGGGCCGGCCTCGCGCCGGCCCGTCCGTTTTCCTCGCGCGCCGGTCATGGCGCGCTTCGACAAGACCACCACACATGTTCAAGCAACTGTGGGCCACCAAGCACCCGCATGCCGCCCATGAAGACGCCAACGGCCTGAGCCTGCGCCGCCACCTCGGCCCCTGGGGCCTGACCGCCCTGGGTATCGGCGCGGTGATCGGCGGCGGCATCTTCGTCATCACCGGCCAGGCCGCCGCCAACCACGCCGGCCCGGCCATCATGCTGTCCTTCGTGCTGGCCGCCATCTGCTGCGCTTTCTGCGCGCTGGCCTATGCCGAGTTCGCCTCGATGGTGCCGGTCTCCGGCAGCGCCTACACCTACACCTACGCCACCTTCGGCGAGCTCTCGGCCTGGTTCATCGGCTGGATGCTGGTGCTCGAATACGGCGTCTCCGCCTCGGCGGTGGCGGTCAGCTGGACTGGCTATTTCCTCAGCCTGCTCAGCCAGTTCGACATCCATCTACCGGCGGCGCTGGTCAGCGCCCCACTCGATGCACAGCTGCGCCCCACCGGCGCTATCGCCAACCTGCCGGCCGCTGCGCTGGTACTGCTGCTGACCTGGCTGTGCTACGTCGGCATCAGCAAGTCCTCGGCGATGAACATGGCAATGGTCGTGCTGAAGACCGGCCTGATCCTGCTGGTCATTGTGGTCGGCTGGAAGTATGTGGACACCAGCAACTGGACGCCGTTCATCCCCGCCAACGAAGGCCCCGGCAAGTACGGCATGGAAGGCGTGCTGCGTGGCGCGGCGATGGTGTTCTTCGCCTACATCGGCTTCGAGGCGGTGTCGGTGGCCGCGCAGGAATCGAAGAATCCGCAGCGCGACATGCCGTTCGGCATGATGCTGTCGCTGGTGATCTGCACCGTGCTCTACATCGCGATGGCCGCGGTGATGACCGGGCTGGTGCCGTTCCAGCTGCTCGGCACCGACGAGCCGGTGGTGACTGCCGTGGCCGCGCATCCGCAGCTGGGCTGGCTGCGCTGGGTGGTCGAGGTCGGCGCGCTGGTCGGCCTGTCCTCGGTGGTGCTGGTGATGATCATCGGCCAGCCGCGCATCTTCATGATCATGGGCCGCGACGGCCTGCTGCCGCCGGTGTTCACCAAGATCCACCCGAAGTACCGCACCCCGCACATCAACACCGTGATCACCGGCATCGGCATCGCGCTGCTGGCGGCGCTGTTCCCGCTGGACATCCTCGGTGAGCTGACCTCGATGGGTACACTGATCGCGTTCGCCGCCGTGTGTGCCGGCGTGCTGATCCTGCGCCGCACCCAGCCGGACCTGCCGCGCCCGTTCCGCATGCCGATGGCCTGGCTGATCTGCAGCCTGGGCGTACTGAGCTGCCTGGCGCTGCTGTCGGCGATGACGATGCACAACTGGATGCTGATGGGCGTGTGGACGTTCGTCGGTTTCGTGATCTATTTCTGCTACGGCTTCAGGCACAGCCGCCTGCGGGGTAAGTAAGGTTTTCTGAATTGCAGGGCCTGCGGCCCTGCACCCGCCTTTTAAGCCGGAGCAACGGCAGCGGCAACAGCTGGGTTGAGGGTTTGGCGGGGCGGGTTGGGTT
>NZ_VMBJ01000160.1:0-260 GCF_010608305.1 Stenotrophomonas sp. AS012628
GATCTGTGCAGTAATGTTCGCCGCCATGCGCACACATCTGGACGACGTGTTTGCGCGCCGTTATCTTGGATTAACACTGGAGCTGGTGGAGTTCGACGCGCATGGCTTTCACGTCGAGAACAACGTGCATGCGCGCTTCGCGCGCGCGGCAGAACCGCAGTAGGGCGTCTGGTTTAGCCCAGTTGCCGGACGCAGTAACCCGCGATGGCGTCGAGTACGGCGTCGTCTTCGCCAACGGCGTCGGCGCAGCGGATGGAGAG
>NZ_VMBJ01000161.1:0-259 GCF_010608305.1 Stenotrophomonas sp. AS012628
GCGATCAGCAGCGACAGGCCGGTGATCGGCAGGTCGTAGCGCAGGGCGATCGGCGCGTGGAACGCGAGCATGGCGACGAAATGCGTGGCCCAGATGCCGCTGCCCAGGCAGAACGCCCCGATCCATTGCCAGAGGCGCGGGTGGCTCAGGCTGTTGCCGACCCGCTCGACCATGTCCAGTGCCGTGTACCCGGCGAGGCAGGCGACGAGGAAGGCGAGCGCCACCAGCGACGGCGAATAGGTGCAGTTCTGCAGCACGC
>NZ_VMBJ01000162.1:0-259 GCF_010608305.1 Stenotrophomonas sp. AS012628
GCCAAGCACGGTATCTATGGCCTGGCCTACTGGAACAACGGCATGAAGCAGCTTTCCGCCACTCGCGAGCTGCACCGGCCGGACGATGCCAAGGGCCTGGTCTTCCGTATCCAGCCGTCGTCGGTGCTGGAAGCGCAGTTCGCCATGCTCGGCGCGGGCGTCGTCGATGGCCAGGCGCGCCTCGTCGAGCACCTTCACGCAGCGCTGGTAGAAGCGTTCGCCAGCATCGGTCAGGGCCATCCGCCGGGTGCTGCGGCTG
>NZ_VMBJ01000163.1:0-259 GCF_010608305.1 Stenotrophomonas sp. AS012628
GGGGCCCACGGCCATCACCGCGTCACCAACATCGAGTTGTTCTTCGATCTGGTATTCGTGTTTGCGGTGACGCAGCTCTCGCACCTGCTGATCAGCAATTTCACGCTGCAAGGCGGCGCGCAGGCGCTGCTGCTGATGCTGGCCGTGTGGTGGGTGTGGATCTTCACGTCGTGGGTGACGAACTGGCTCGATCCGGACAAGCTCGCCATCCGCATGCTGATGCTCGTGCTGATGACGGGCGGGCTGCTGCTCTCGGCAT
>NZ_VMBJ01000164.1:0-259 GCF_010608305.1 Stenotrophomonas sp. AS012628
GGACATCTGCGCCCGGCTCGCGCAGGCGCCGCACCCGCGCACGGGAGGCCCGATCTTCCGCACGTTCCGCGACCTTGCCGTGTTCGCGGCGACCGTGGGCTTCGAGCAGAGCCGTCGGCGACCGCTGGACGGCCCGACCGACGTCTTCGTCGACGGCCGCATCATGGAGCGCTCCGACACGGCCATGGACATGGTCTATCTGATCGGCCTCGCCGCCGAACGGCGGCAGGAGATCCTCTCCGACGATCCGAAGGAGGAG
>NZ_VMBJ01000165.1:0-259 GCF_010608305.1 Stenotrophomonas sp. AS012628
GTGCGGCCTCGCCATCCCCGTGCAATTCGATACCCCCTCTGAACGACTTTTCTCAGAACGAGAAAACGAAAATTCGCAGAACGAAAAACCAAAAATTCACGTTCTGCGAAACGAGCTGAGTGGCATGGATCAAGGGCGAGAGAACTGCGCTCACAGGGATCATCAGCTCATACCCCAAACGAGCTGTGCATCACCGTTATGAACGATGCGCTTCACGATCCATGCCGCTCACCCAAACAGCACGCGTTGAGGCGCGTGG
>NZ_VMBJ01000166.1:0-259 GCF_010608305.1 Stenotrophomonas sp. AS012628
GCGTCGAGGCGACCCTCGACGCCAATCCCGGGCTGGCCGATGAGCAGCAGCCATTCCGCGCCGGCTTGCTGATCAGTTTCCCTGACATGCCGGTGGTCAATGTCGAACAGGTGCGCCTGTGGGATTGATCGACCGCTCACCCGCAACCCCGCCTTGGCGGGTTTTTTCTTTTCTGGAGAAACCAGGTGCAACCGAGTTTCCGTATCGTTGCCGACGGCACCGACGTCACCCAGCGGCTGAATGACCGCCTGCTCAAGCT
>NZ_VMBJ01000167.1:0-258 GCF_010608305.1 Stenotrophomonas sp. AS012628
GGTCATCGAAGTGCTGCTCTGGGCGCTGCTGTTCAGCGCGGTGTTCCTGCTGGTCTGGCGCTACCGTGAATGGCTGCGCCTGTTCGTCGGCAACCTGGGCTTGCCGCAACGGGCCCGCCGCGAAGCGCCGACGGTGATGTTCGGCCTCGATCTCAGTCCGGAAAGCCTGCCCGACGACATCGCCGGCAACGCCGAACGGCTCTGGAACGAGAAACCACGGGAAGCCCTCGGCCTGCTCTACCGCGGGCTGCTCAGCCG
>NZ_VMBJ01000168.1:0-258 GCF_010608305.1 Stenotrophomonas sp. AS012628
TGTGAACCCTCATTTCGCTGTTATCGAAAGCCGTAAGGAAACGCGCGCTGCCACCAAATCGTTCGAGAAGGATGCTGCGGCGTTTGTCCTCAAGCTTGGAGATTTGGCCCGAGCGGGCGATCTTTCCGAAGATGATCATCAGGCTCGGTGGAATATCCTTCGTCCAATTGCTGGCGATCTCGTGGCACGTTTCCGCGCATTCTTTGATGTACAGGATATGCTTGTCGATTGGCGAGAGCTGCACATGGTTTATAGCAG
>NZ_VMBJ01000169.1:0-258 GCF_010608305.1 Stenotrophomonas sp. AS012628
GACGTGGAAGATCGGCGCCTGGACGCCCTTGGCGACGTCCGACGGATAGGGCGAGGAGCGCGCGAATTGCGGGCTCGTCGTGAAGCCGATCTGGTTGTTGATGATGAAGTGCAGGCAGCCGCCGGTATTGTAGCCGCGGATGCCGGAAAAGCCGAGGCACTCCCACACGATGCCCTGGCCGGCGAACGCCGCGTCGCCGTGCAGCAGCACGGGCAGCGAGCCGGTGTGCTGCTCCAGGTCGCTCGCGATCGTCTGGAT
>NZ_VMBJ01000017.1:0-73447 GCF_010608305.1 Stenotrophomonas sp. AS012628
CCCCGCGAACCCAACCCGCCCGGCCAACCCCATGACAAGCTCTACGCGAGCAACCCACGAGGGGCTGCGCCGTTGGCTGGAAACTACGCTACCGCGCGAAACACCAACGCCAGGATCGCAGGCACCGCCTGGATCATGAAAATGCGGCGGCTCACGCTGTAGGCGCCATAGCACCCGGCCACCACCACGCAGGCCAGCGAGAACGTCACCAGCACCGGCTGATTGATCACCAGCCCCACCACGATGCCCGCCGCCAGGAAGCCGTTGTACAGGCCCTGGTTGGCCGCCAGCACGCGCGTGGTCTCCGCCTTCTCCGGCGTGTTGCGGAACGTCTTCAAGCCCAGCGGACGGGTCCACAGGAACATCTCCAGCACCAGGAAGTACAGGTGCAGCACCGCGACCAGCACGGTCAGCAGCAGCGCGATCAGCGACATGGTTTCTCTCCTCGAAATGACTGGACGGGATCAGCGGTCGCGCGGCAGCTTTTTTTCTTCGCGCAGTACACCAAACGCGGCGGCGGTCATGCACGCGGCAACCACCACGCCACCGATGAACACCACATGTGAACCAAACAGCGACAAGCCCTTGTGCACCCACGCAAAGCTCAGGTCCGCGCCGCGGTACACCACCGTATCGATGGCCGCGCCGGCCTTGTAACGCCACTGCCGGTCCACGCGGGTATAGATGGTTTCACGTGCCGGCTTGGCCAATGCGAACTCGCTGGCGCGGGTCATCACCTGCACCACGGCCACCATCAACGGCATGGGTGAAACGGCAAGCACCGAGAAGCCGATCAGGATCGCAAAGCCAGGGATCAACAGGGCCGGCGCGATGCCGTGGCGCGACAGCAGCCAGCGGGTCAGGCCCAGCTGCATCAGCAGCGCCAGTGCGTTCACCGCCAGATCGATACGCGAGAAGAAGGCCGTGGCAGCGCCTGCATCGTTGAACGCTGCACGCACGATACTGGCCTGCTGGTTGTACAGCAGGGTGCCCACGCCCACACCGAAAACCACCATGATCGCCAGCCAGCGCAGCAACGGCTCACGCACGATCAGTTTCAGGCCGTCCAGCACGCTGCCGCCCATCGGCTGCTCGCCGGATACCAGCTGCTGCTCCTGCTCACGCAGCACCGCCCAGTGCCGCAGCCGCCAGATGCTCAACAGGCAGATGGCGAGAAAGCCTGCCGAGACCAGCATCAGATTGGCAATGCCCACGCGCTGCACCAGCGCACTGGTGATGACCGGACCAAGGAAGGCCCCGATGGTGCCGGCCGCGCCGATGTAACCGTAGAAGGCACGTGCCTGCGCGTTGGAAAACACATCGGCCATGAAGCTCCAGAACACCGCCACCGCGAACAGGTTGAAGACGGTGATCCAGAAAAAGAACGCCATCCCGCGGCCTGGCACACCGCTATCGAACAGTACGTAGAAGCCCAGCAGAGTGACGATGAAGAACCCATACACCGCCGGCAGGAACACCCGCCGCGGGAAGCGGCTGACCAGCCAGCCGTACACCGGCTGCAGTACCAGCATGATCACGAACACGCAGGAGAACAGGAACTGCAGGACAAAGTCCTTCAGCGCGATGCCATGGCTGGCAAACCAGGCGATCAGCATCGGCGGAAACACGGTCTCCAGGTCAGCCGAGGCAGCCATCGCCTCACGCACCGGGCGCAGCACGTAGTAGCCACTGAGCAGGCAGAAGAAGTACAGGAACGACCACCACAGCGCCGGCGACTCACGCAGTGCCGCCGTCAGCCCACGCAGCGGCCCCTTGCCCTTCACCGCGCTCACGCGGCGTCCCTCGCCAGAAGACGGCGGTTGGACAGCGGCATGGCAGGCTCCGGGGGGCGGTGAAGCGCGTACGTTAGCCAATGCACTGCAACATCGCCAGCAGCAGCCACGCAGAAGGCTGCAACGCAGTGTCACGGCCCCACCCATACGACACGTTCCGACACATGCTTTCAGGGCGTCAAAATTCCAACTTTTTCAACGAGATGCGCATTCATCTTCGCTTTGTTTGTGCACAAGGGAAAAGCGGCGCTAGAATCGCCATCAGCAGTCGCGCACGGGTCTCCACGATGAAAAAGAACAGCCTGCGTCGTCCGATCCGTTCGGCGGCCACCGGTTTGCTGGGCATGTTGATGCCCGTTGCCTTGTCCACCACCGCGCAGACCCCGCCGCCATTGCCGCCGATGCCGGCCAACATCGAATCCGCCGCCACCGCCGTCGCCCACACGCAGCCCGCCGCCTACCGCACCGGCCTGGTGCCGCAGGTGCAGCTGCCGGCGGCCGGCTTCAACGTGGCCAATATCGAATCGATGGCGCAGCAGCTTACCTATGGCGAGCGCGTGCCGGGCATGGCGGTGGCCATCGTGCAGGGCGGGCGCATCCTCAGCGCGCGCGGCTATGGCGTTACCGACGTCAACAACCCGCTGCCGGTCGATGCCCACACCGTGTTCCGCCTGGCCTCGCTGTCCAAGGCCTTCGCCGGCACCATGGCCGGCCTGCTGGTCAACGACGGCACGCTGCGCTGGGACAGCAAGGTCACCGACTATGTGCCGGGCTTCCGCCTGAACTCGCCGGAAGCGACCGATCGCCTGACCGTGGCCGACGTGCTCAGCCATCGCGTCGGCCTGCCCTACAACGCCTACGACCGCGACATCGAAGGCAACGCCGAGTACTACTCACTGACCCAGAAGCTGGCCAACACCAGCCTGAAGTGCCTGCCGGGCGACTGCTACGCCTACCAGAACGTGGCCTTCAGCCTGATCGGCGATGTCGTCTACGCGGCCTCCGGCAGTTTCTACGAGCAGTCGGTCGAGCGCCGCATCTTCAAGCCGCTGGGCATGAACGATGCCAGCCTCGGCCTGGCCGGCATCCAGGCCAGCTCGCGCTGGGCGCGTCCGCACGTGCGCAGCCGCAATGGCTGGGTGTCGCTGACACCGAAGCCGACCTACTACCGCGTCGCCCCGGCGGCCGGCGTCAACGCCAGCGCCAGCGATATGGCGCAATGGCTGCTGGCCCACACCGGCCACCGCCCGGACGTGCTGCCGGCACCGCTGCTGGCCACCCTGCACTCCAGCCTGATCAACACCCCCGGGGAGATGCGTTCGGGCTGGCGACGCGAGCGCCTGCATTCGGCCGGCTACGCACTGGGCTGGCGCACCTTCGACTATGCCGGCCACGATGTGGTGTTCCATGCCGGTGCCGTGCAGGGCTATCGTGGCCTGGTCGCGCTGGTGCCGGAGCGCGATCTCGGCATCGCCATCATGTGGAACGGCGAAAGCGGCCTGCCCAGCGGCCTGCTGCCGACCGTGCTCGATTCCGCGCTCGGCCTGCCGACGCAGCGCTGGCTGGATGTGGACACCGACTTCGGCAGCGACAACCTGATGGCCGAGGGCGCAAGCCCGGCGCAGCAGGACAAGCGCAAGGGCAAGGGTGCCTCGAGCAACCGCGCGGTGGCGTCCCCGCGCTGATCAGGCGGGCTCGACCGTAAACATGAAGGGCGGCCTGAGGGCTGCCCTTTTTGTTGTTGTGTAGAGCCGAGCCGTGCTCGGCTGAGCGGAATTCTGGCGCGAGGCAGCCGAGCATGGGCTCGGCTCTACAGCTCCGCAGCGCTAATGCGCGAAGTAGTGCATGCCGCCATCCACCGGAATCACCGCACCGGTGATGTAGCCGGCCAGCGGCGAAGCCAGGAAGGCCACCAGCGGCGCCACTTCGTCCGGCTCGCCGAAGCGCCCGATCGGAATGTTGCGTGCAATGAACTCGCGCCGGCTTTCCTCGGTGGGATGCAGGCGATCAAGAATCTGCGGGCTGTTGATGCGCCCCGGTGCAATCGCATTCACCGTAATCCCCTGCCCGGCCACCTCCGACGACAACCCCTTGCTCCACAGATGCAGCGCCGCCTTCGCCGCGGTGGCGGCATTCACCGAACGTGGCTCCATCGAACCGCTGAAATTGATCACCCGCCCCCATGCCTGCGCCTGCATGCCGGGCAACAGCGCCTGGGTCAGCCGTCGTGCGGCGGAGAAGTTCAGGGCGATCGCTTCCTCCCAGACCTTGTCATCGGCATCCGCCGTGGTCGGCCGGGAGCCCCCTGCGGCATTGACCAGGATGTCCACGCGCTGCAATGCCTCCCGGGATGCCTCCGCGATGGACCGGACGTCGTCGGCGACGGTGACATCGCCGACCACGATGACCGGTGCCGCGCCGCCTTCGGCTTCGATCCGCGCCGCCAGCGCCTGCAGGGGCGCGCGCTGCCGCGACGTGATGGCGACGCGCACGCCCTGGGCCGCCAGATGCCTGGCGACGGCGGCACCGATGCCACTGCCCGCCCCCGTGACCAATGCGGTACGGCCTGCAAGATTCAAGTCCATGGTGTTCTCCTGTCCACGTGGCCGGCCAATCCAGCCCTTGCACGACATGCTGTTTGATCACCCCTGATTGATAAACTCCGCGCAGGTTTCAGCATTCAACACCCGGAGTGTCAGATGAACCTGCTGGAAAGCATGCAAGTCTACGTGCTGATCGTGGACAAGGGCAGCCTCAGTGCAGCGGCGGCGGCGATGGATATCTCCGCGACGATGGTCGGCAAGCATCTGCGCGCATTGGAGGCACGGTTGGGCATGCAGTTGTTGAGCCGTACCACCCGGCGCCAGCATATGACGCCCTTCGGCGAGGACTACTACACCCGCTGCCGGGAGATCCTGCGCCTGGTGGAAGAAACCGATGCGCAGGCGCAGCACCAGCAGCTGGCACCGGCGGGTACGCTGCGCATCAGTGCGCCGGTGATCTTCGGCACGCATGCGCTGGTACCGGCACTGGCCGAGTACATGGCGCGCCATCCGGAGGTCCGGGTCGAAGCCACGCTGACCGACCGCGTGGTCGACCTCGCCGAGGAGGGTTTCGAAGCGGCGCTGCGCATCGGCACGCTGGCCGACAGCAGCATGCTGGTGGCGCGTGCGCTGGCACCGTATCGCTTGATGATGTGCGCATCGCCCGGATACCTCGCCCGGCACGGTACGCCCTCCGACCTGCAGGCGCTTGCCCGGCACCAATGCCTGTCCTTCGAACCCAGCGCACTGGCGCAGTGGCTGCAGGTCGATGCTGGCGGGCTTGAGCGTGTGCCCGACGGCCGGCTGCAGATCAACAACGGCGAAGCACTGCGCACGGCGGCGCTGCATGGGCTGGGCATCGTGCTGCAGTCGGCACTGCTGCTGGCTGCCGACGTCGACGCCGGACGCCTGGTGCAGCTGTTCCCGGAGCATGGCCAGACCGGTCGGCCGATGCACGTGGTCTACGCCCACGATCGCTACCACTCGACCCGCCTGCGCAGCTTCCTGGACTTCCTGGTGGAGCGCTTTCCACCGGCGCCGCACCGCTAGCGTCGACCGTCAGAAAAGCCGTCGGGCATGGCCCGACGCTACAAACCGCTCCATAAAAAAACCCCCTCCCCGCTGGGCAGCCAGGGAAGGGGGTTTCAGGATGCGGCTATCGGGAAGTACTTAGATCAGCGGCGCCGGGGTTGCCGGCAGAGCGACCGGAGCGGCCTTCTTCTTGCGGGCGGCCGGCTTGCGCTTGGCAACCTTCTTCGCTGCCTTCTTCGGGGCAGCCTTCTTGGTGGCCTTCTTCGCGGTCTTCTTTACTGCCTTCTTGGCGGTCTTCTTGACGGCCTTCTTGGCAGTGGACTTCTTGGCTACCTTCTTCGCCGCCTTCTTCACTGCCTTCTTCGCAGTGGCCTTCTTGGCGACCTTCTTCGCAGCCTTCTTCACTGCCTTCTTGGCGGTCGCCTTCTTCGCGACCTTCTTCACTGCCTTCTTGGCAGCAGCCTTCTTCGCGACCTTCTTCACCGCTTTCTTGGCGGCGGGCTTCTTCTTCGCAGCTTTCTTGGTTGCCATGGGATGGCTCCTCGTCAGTGATAGGGAGTTGAAACGCCCAGTTGGATCAAACCCGCGGATGCTGCGTGCGGGGACCGCCGGCGCGTCAGGCGCGCCGTTACGGATGCGGCAATGCCCGCCTCGATCGGCGGAGCGGACATCGGAACGGGAGTTGCCTTGCATTTCTCCGGGGGAAGCGGGGCCATGTCCACCGTCATCAGGGTCGCGGTGGTCTTGAAGGGGCTGCTTCGCATCGGACGATTGATTCTGCGCACTCGGTTGGGCAGGCAAGGTCTGCTGAGGCGAAACCTAATCACGGTTTTTTTTACTGTCAACAACCCCCGCGAAAAATTTTCACATCCGCGCCAGCCCGGACGCCGCCCGCGCCACCGCCGTGCGCGCCCTGCAACGACCATTGAAGCGGCGCGCACGCGCGTCGCATGCGACGACGTCGATGCGCTCTCTGAACAAAAAACACTTGAAATAAGCACTCTGCGCAGATAGGCACATGTTCTGGACAACAGCGCACGTGCATCGCCGATGGTCACCGGTACCGTCGCCAACGCCAGCACAACGGGGCCGCAACGGGGGGCGAAAAGTTTTCACATCTGATCGCTTCGGCGCAGGGCGGAAACGCGGATTTGCGCAAAACTGCGCACGCCGATCGGCACCGTTCGTCTGTCGGCTGATGCCACGCCGAGGGTGCAGAGCGAACCCGCCGTCATGAGTCCGACGCACTCGCCAAAACAAAAACGGCCACCCGAAGGTGGCCGTTCCAGAACCCGGAAGTGACGACTCAGTGGTCGTCGTTTTCCAGGGCTTCGGCATACGCGTCCGGATCCAGCAGTTCGTTGAGCTCTTCGGCGTTGGTCAGTTCGACCACGAACATCCAGCCTTCGCCGTAGGCATCTTCATTGATGGTTTCCGGCTTGTCGGACAGCGCCGAGTTGACCTCGACGACCTTGCCGCTGATCGGGCTGTAGACGTCCGAGGCGGCCTTCACCGACTCGACAACGGCGATCTGCTCGCCAGCCTTTGCGTCGGCACCGACTTCCGGCAGTTCGACGTAGACCAGGTCACCCAGCAGGCCTTGGGCGTGGTCGGAAATACCGACGGTGACACGGCCATTGCCTTCGACACGGGCCCACTCATGGGACTTGAGGAACTTGAGGTCGCCGGGGATCTCGCTCATGGGACTGCTCCAGAGATATGCAGGGGTGGAAAAAACGGGGCTAGTGTAACCAACCGGCCGCCACTGCTGTCAGTGACGATCGGCAGTTTCGGATCAGGCGTCGGCGAGCACGCCGGGCTGGGCCTGGCCTTCGCGCACGAACGGGAACTTGACCACGCGTACCGGTACCTGCCGGCCGCGGATGTCGACGGTGACCTCGCCGAGTTCACCGGCCGGTACGCGGGCGAAGGCGATGCCCTTGGCCAGGGTCGGCGAGAAGGTGCCGGACAGGATCTCGCCCTGGCCGCCCGCGGTGGTCACCGCCTGGCCGTGGCGCAGCACGCCCTTCTCGTCCATCACCAGGCCGATCATCTGGCGTGCAGTGCCCGCGGCCTTCTGCGCTTCCAGCACGTCGCGGCCGATGAAGTCGCGGCCTTCGTCCAGCGACACGGTCCAGGCCAGCGCCGCTTCGTACGGGCTGATCTCTTCGTCCATGTCCTGGCCGTACAGGTTCATGCCGGCTTCCAGGCGCAGCGTGTCGCGTGCGCCGAGGCCGGCCGGCTTCACGCCCGCCGCCAGCAGGCGGTTCCAGAACGCGACCACGGCGTCCTGCGGCAGCAGGATCTCGAAACCGTCTTCGCCGGTGTAACCGGTACGGGCGACGAACAGTTCGACGCCGTCATCGGACTGCACCTGCAGGGCGGCGAAACGGCCCAGCTTGGTCAGCGCCTGACGGTCCGCGTCACGCGCCAGGCCGATCACGATGTCGCGCGCCTGCGGTCCCTGCACGGCCAGGATGGCCAGGTCCGGGCGCTGCTCGACGGTGACGCCGAACGGCGCAGCCTGCTCGCGCAGCCAGGCCAGGTCCTTCTCGCGGGTGGAGGCATTGACCACCATGCGGAAGAAATCGTCGCCCAGGTAGTAGACGATCAGGTCGTCGATGACGCCGCCGCGCGGGTTCAGCATGCACGAGTACAGCGCCTTGCCGGTCACCTTCAGCTTGTCGACCGAGTTGGCCAGCAGGCGGCGCAGGAACGGCTTGACCTGCTCACCGCGCAGGTCGACCACCGTCATGTGGCTGACGTCGAACACACCGGACTCGCGACGCACCTGGTGGTGCTCGTCCAGCTGCGAGCCGTAGTGGATGGGCATGTCCCAACCCCCGAAATCGACCATCTTGGCGCCAAGGGCGCGGTGGGTATCGTTGAGCAGCGTCTTCTGGGTCATGACCGGGTCCGGCAGCAGAGGAAACAAGAATCCCCATTATCCCAGATCGGTCGCCCACAGGCGTGCCGCAGCGCAGCGCCGGAGCTGTAGAGCCGAGCCCATGCCCGGCTGCTCTTCGTGTGGGAGCCGAGCGTGGGCTCGGCTCTACAGGGGGCGGCCTGCGTCCTCGACCACCAGCACCGTGCCCTGCACGCTGCGCACCCGCACCCACGTACCCGCAGGCAGCTCCGGACCGCTCACCTGCCAGGACGCATCGTCGATGCTGACCCGTCCCTGGCCACCGACGATGCCCTGCTGCAGTACCACCTCCCGGCCGACCAGCTGCTCGGCGCGGCGGTTGAGCAACGGCGCATCGCTGGGCCGTGCCCGCGGCCGCCCCCAGCGCCGGTAGCACTGGATCGAGACCACACTCAGCAGGACGAAAGCGATCACCTGCCACAACAGCGGAATGTCACTGAACACCGCAACCAATACGAACACCGCCGCTGCGCCGATGCCGATCCACAGCATGAACGCGCCAGGTGCCAACGCCTCTGCCGCGAACAGCAGCAGCGCCAACGCACCCCAACCGACGACTTCCCAGCGCATGTCAGCCTCCGAGCGGCGGCGGCCGCTTGCCGGCGGCCTTGTTGTCCTGGCTGGCCAGTGCCTGCTTGGCCAGCTCGGCCACGCCGGCGATCGAACCGATCACACCGCTGGCCTCCATCGGCATCAGCACCAGCTTCTGGTTCGGCGAGCTGGCCAGCTCCTTGAACGCTTCCACGTATTTCTGGGCAACGAAGTAGTTGATCGCCTGCACGTCGCCTTCGGCAATCGCCGCCGACACCATCTGGGTTGCCTTCGCTTCGGCCTCGGCCAGGCGCTCACGCGCCTCGGCGTCGCGGAACGCAGCTTCGCGACGGCCTTCGGCCTCCAGCACGGTGGCCTGCTTCTCGCCATCGGCGCGCAGGATCTCCGACTGGCGTGAACCCTCTGCCTCGAGGATCTGCGCGCGCTTTTCGCGCTCGGCCTTCATCTGCCGCGCCATCGCGTCCAGCAGATCCCGCGGCGGCTGGATGTCGCGGATCTCGATGCGGTTGACCTTCACGCCCCAGGGATTGGTGGCATGGTCGACCACGCTCAGCAGCTGGGCATTGATCACCTCGCGCTGGCTGAGCGATTCGTCCAGGTCCATCGAACCGATCACGGTACGGATGTTGGTCTGCACCAGGGCGATCATCGCCACTTCCAGGTTGGCCACCTCATAGGCGGCCTTGGCAGCATCCAGTACCTGGAAGAACACCACGCCGTCCACGCGCACGGCGGCGTTGTCCTTGGTGATCACTTCCTGGCTGGGCACATCCAGCACCTGCTCCATCATGTTCACCTTGCGCCCCACCCCGTACACGATCGGGATCAGGAAATGCAGGCCGGGGGTCATGGTATGCGTGTAGCGCCCGAAGCGCTCGACGGTCCACTCGTAGCCCTGGGGCACCATCCGTACGGCCTTGAACAGGATCACCACGGCCACGAAGGCCAGTACCACCGTAAAGAACATGGTCGGGAACATCTTGCTTTCCTTATCGATGACGTCCAGGCCCCAGCATAGCGCGTGAAGGCCGCATTCACAGCGGAGCTACCAGGGCACGCGCCCGCGCAGGATGTCGGCGAACATCACCCAGTCGCCCATGAACGAGTACAGCGGGTGCTGGAAGGTGGCCGGGCGGTTCTTCTCGAAAAAGAAATGGCCGACCCAGGCGAAGCTGTAACCGCAGAACAGGGCGGCCAGCACAAGGATGGGTTGGCCGCGCAGGATCGCCGCCGCAACCAGCAGCAGCACCCCGCAGCTGCCGACGAAGTGCAGCCGGCGCGACACCGGATGGCGGTGCTCGCTGAGGTAGAACGGATAGAACTCGCGGAAGCTGGCGAAGCGGGACATGCGCATGCTCCGGGGCCATGGTCAGGCCCATCATGCGCCTTTCGGGGGGCGCTGCGCTGCCTTGCAGCACCGAACCATGCTCGGCTTGCGCGTGCCAGCGCGGTCGGAAAGAAGAGCAGCCGAGCGTGGGCTCGGCTCTACAGAACCGCCTTGCCCGGACCTACACCGATGAGGTGCGCGGCCCGAACATGATCACCGCCATGCCGGCCAAGCACAGCGCGGCGCCGAACAGGTCCCAGCGGCTGGGACGGATGCCATCGACCAGCCACAGCCAGAACAGCGCGGTGCCGATGTAGACGCCACCGTAGGCGGCATAGACCCGACCACTGGCGGTCGGATGCAGGGTCAACAGCCAGGCGAACAGGGCCAGGCTGGCGGCCGCCGGCAGCAGAAGCCAGATGCTGCCTTCCTTGCGCAGCCACAACCAGGGCAGATAGCAGCCCACGATCTCGGCCAGCGCGGTCAGCAGGAACAGGCCGAGCGTCTTCACGCTTTCTCCGCCGCCTTGGCGTGCTGCCAGAGGGCTTCCTGCGCCTCCAGGTCCATCGCAGCCAGCGCCCCACCCTGCGCATCGGCCTGCGCTTCCATCGCACGGAAGCGACGTTCGAACTTGTGGTTGGCCCCGCGCAGCGCCGCACCCAGATCGATATCGGCGTGGCGCGCCAGGTTGGCGCAGACGAACAGCAGGTCGCCCAGTTCTTCCTGCAGGCGCGCCTTGTTGCCGGCGATATCGCCGCGCTCGAACTCCTCGCGCAGCTCCTGCAGTTCCTCGGCCGCCTTGTCCAGCACCGGCAACGGGCCCGGCCAGTCGAAGCCGACCTTGGCCGCGCGCGACTGCAGCTTCACTGCCCGCTGCCATTCCGGCAGGCCGCGCGAGATGCCGGCCAGCGCGGAGGTGTCCTGTTCGCCCTTGGCGGCGCGCTCGGCCCGCTTGATCGCCTCCCAGTTGCGCATCACCCCATCGGCATCATCGACGCTGACCTCGGCGAACACGTGCGGGTGGCGGCGCTGCATCTTGTCGCTGATCGCGCGGGCCACGTCTGCGAAGGCGAAGCTGCCCTGCTCTTCGGCCATGCGCGCATGGAACACCACCTGCAGCAACAGGTCGCCCAGCTCGTCGCACAGGTCGTCGAGGTCGCCGCGGTCGATCGCATCGGCCACCTCGTAGGCTTCCTCGATGGTGTACGGCGCGATGGTCGCGAAGTTCTGCTCCAGGTCCCACGGGCAGCCGCCCTGCGGGTCGCGCAGGCGCGCCATGATCGCCAGCAGGCGCTCCAGTTCGTTGCTTGCGGCGCTGCCGGTGGTGGGGGTGTCGTGCGCGCTCATGCGGCCTCCAGGGTCAATCGGACAACCAGTCACGCCATGGCAGGCTGGTATCACCAAGGGCAATGAAATCGCCGTTCAACAGGGTCTCGCGGCGGTTGTAGCGGAACGGCTTGCCGGTCGCGGCCGACAGTACCGCACCCCCGGCGGCGTGCAGCACGCACTGGCCGGCAGCGGTATCCCATTCGGAGGTCGGACCCAGCCGCGGATAGACATCCAGGCCACCTTCGGCGATCCGGCAGAATTTCAGCGACGAGCCCTGCGCGATGGTCTCGATGCGGCCCATCCTCGCCAGCAGCGCCTCGGTCTCCGGTGAGCGGTGCGAACGGCTGGCGGCAACCCGCAACGGTGCGGTGGCCGGTGTACGGGTGCGCAGCACGGTGTCGTGCAGGCCCTGCCGGCGATAGGCCAACTCGCCGCGCATGGCATGCCAGACGATGCCGGTGACCGGGGCCAGCACCACGCCGAAAGCCGGTGCGCCCTGGTAGATCAACGCGATGTTGACGCTGAACTCGCCGTTGCGCTTGACGAACTCGCGGGTGCCGTCGAGCGGGTCGACCAGCCAGTAGGCCCCCCAGTGGCGGCGCTGCTCCCAGCCCACCTGCGCCGATTCCTCGGACAGGATCGGCAGGTCCGGGGTCAGCTGCTGCAGGCCCTGTTCAATGACCTGGTTGGCCGCCAGGTCGGCACTGGTGACCGGGCTGTTGTCGTCCTTGATCTGCACCTCGAAGCCATCGGCATAGACCTGCATGATGGCCTGTCCGGCTTCCTGGGCGATGGCGATGGCGGTCTCGCGCAGGTCCGTGGTCAGTTTGATCATCGCAATCCCTGCAGCCACTGGCGGGCGATGAACAGCGCCGCCAGCGAGCGTCCCTCGGAGAAGTCCTCACGCAGCATCAGCTGGTCCAGCTCGGCCAGCTTCCACGGGACAACTTCCAGTTCTTCCGGCTCGTCGCCGGCCAGCTTTTCCGGGTACAGGTCGCGCGCCACCACCAGCCACGACTGGTGGCTCATATAGGTCGGGGCAAGGGTCATTGCGCGCAGCACGTCGACCCGGCGCGCACCGTAACCGGCCTCTTCCTTCAGTTCGCGGTCCGCAGCCTGCTCGGGAGTCTCGCCGGCATCGATCCGGCCCTTGACCAGGCCCAGTTCGTAGCGGTGCATGCCTGCGGCGTATTCACGTACCAGCAGCACGGTCTCGTCGTCGAGCATCGGCACCACCACCACCGCACCATGGCCACGGCTGACCAGGCGCTCGAAGCGGCGGCGTTCGCCGTTGGAGAACTCCAGGTCCAGGTGCTGGCGCTGGAAGGGACCGTTCTCCTCATCGGTGATCCGATGGATGATCGGCAAGCGACGGCCGGCACGGTCATCGTTCATGCGGAATCTCCGCGGCGGCCGGCGCCTGCGCCGGGGCCGATAGAATGTGCAGGCAGCAACATGTTCATGAGCCCGAAATGCTAGCAGACCCAACCCCCTCCCCGCTGGCCCACCATTGGCGGCAGCGCGACCTGCAGGTGCTGTGGCACCCCTGCACGCAGATGCGCGAGCATCCGGACACCCTGCCGCTGGTGCCGATCGCCCGTGGCGAAGGTGCCTGGCTGATCGACCACGATGGCAACCGCTATCTGGATGCGGTCAGCAGTTGGTGGACCAACCTGTTCGGCCATGCCGAACCGCGCATCGGTGGCGCCATCGCCGCCCAGGCGACGCAGCTGGAACAGGTGATGCTGGCCGGCTTCGGCCATGAGCCGGCCATTACCCTGGCCGAACGCCTGCTGGCGCTGGCACCGCGCCAGCCCGGCCGCGCGCCGCTGGCCAAGGTGTTCTACGCCGACAACGGTTCGGCCGGCGTGGAAGTGGCCCTGAAGATGGCCTTCCAGTATTTCCAGAACCGTGGGGAATCGCGGCGTACGCGTTTCATCGCACTGGAGAACGGCTACCACGGCGAGACCCTGGGCGCGCTGGCGCTGGGTGACATCCCGCTGTATCGCCGTGTCTACGCGCCGCTGCTGGCCGAAGGGCTGTTCGCGCCCTCGCCCGACGCTTACCTGGCCGAGCCCGGCCAGAGTGCAGCAGATCGCGCACGGCAGGCCGCCGATGGCCTGGCCACCCTGTTCGACCAGCATCCGGGCGAGATCTGCGCGGTGATCCTGGAACCGCGCCTGCAGTGTGCCGGCGGCATGCGCATGCACGATCCGGTGTACCTGCAGCGCGTGCGCGAACTGTGTGATGCGCATGGCGCGTTCATGATCGCCGACGAGATCGCCACCGGCTTCGGCCGCACCGGCACCCTGTTCGCCTGCGAACAGGCCGGGGTGATGCCGGACCTGATGTGCCTGTCCAAGGGCCTGACCGGCGGCTTCCTGCCGCTGGCCGCGGTGCTGGCCACGCAGGCGCTGTACGACGCCTTCCTTGACGACTCGCGCGAGCGCGCGTTCCTGCACTCGCACAGCTACACCGGCAACCCGCTGGCCTGCGCGGCCGCGCTGGCGACGCTGGACATCTTCCGCGACGACGATGTGATCGCCCGCAACCGCAGCATCGCTTCCGTGATGGGTACGCTGGCGGCACCGTTCAACGACCATCCGCACGTGGCCGACGTGCGCCAGGCCGGCATGGTGGTGGCCTTCGAGCTGTCGCGCGACGGTAACAAGCGCACGCCGTTCGACCCGGCCATGCGGCTGGGCCTGCACGCCTACAAGGCCGCCTTGAAGCGCGGCGTGGTGCTGCGCCCGCTGGGCGACGTGCTGTACTGGATGCCACCCTACTGCGTGGACGACGAACAACTGGAGCTGCTGGCACATACCACACTGGCAGCGATTGACGAGGCGATTGCATGCGCGTGACCCGCTGCCCCATCGACCTGGCGCTGCACAGCGGCCAGACCGTGACCCTGCCGGAAGAGACGGCCAACCACCTGGTGCGGGTGATGCGCCTGCGCGAAGGCGATACCTGCGTCCTGTTCAACGGCGATGGCCACGACTACAGCGCGACGCTGACGGTGGCCGGCAAACGCGAGGTGCAGGTACGCATCGACGCCGTGCAGGCCATCAAGAATGAATCGCCACTGGCGATCACTCTGCTGCAGGGCATCGCGCGCGGCGAGAAGATGGACCTGATCCTGCAGAAGGCCACCGAACTGGGCGTGGCGGCGATCATTCCGGTCAACGCCGAGCGCACTGAGGTGAAGCTTGATGCAGCTCGGGCGGAGAAGCGCGTGGCGCACTGGAACAACGTGGTGACCTCGGCCTGCGGCCAGTCCGGGCGCGCGCGCATCCCGCAGGTGGGTTCGCCGCTGTCGCTGGCGCAGGCCGCGGCGGCACTGCCAGTGGATACGCTGCGGTTGACGCTGGACCCGCAGGGCGCACATCGCCTGTCGACGCTGGCGGCCGCTCCGGCAGGCGGCATCGTGATCGCGATCGGCCCGGAAGGCGGCTGGTCGCCGCGCGACCGCGATCAACTGGCGGCGGCAGGCTTCCAGGGGCTGCAGCTGGGCCCGCGCATCCTGCGCACGGAAACCGCCGGCCTGGCCGCGATCGCGGCACTGCAAGCGCGGTTGGGCGATCTGGGATAAGGAGCAGGTCCGGTGACCGCGGCGCTCGCCGGGCATGGCCCGGCGCTACCCCGGGAATCCGGGTCACCTGTGGTAGCGCCGGGCCATGCCCGGCGGATTCCCCATCAGGCCGCCAGTGAATCCAGCGCGGCTTCCAGTGCATCCAGGTTTGGCAGCAGCGCGCTCTGCTCACCCAGCAGCACGCGCATGTGCACGATCTGCGGCAGGGTTTCTTCGGAGGCGTCGGCCAGCAGGCCGTCGCGCGGCACCGAGATCAGCTGCGGGAAATTCTGCGTCAGCAGCGCATAGTAGGGGCGCTGCGCGTTGCCGCTCAGGGCCTTCAGCACCACCACTTTGTTGTGGCCGGCCACCGCCTCTTCGCCCAGCCCCGAAAGGCGTGCGAACGACACCAGCGGCACCTGCCAGCCGTGCCAGCCGATTTCGCCAACCAGCCAGCGCGGCGCATCGGAGACCGGCTGCACCGGCACGCGCGACATCATTTCGGCCACGGTGGCATTGGGCAGCAGTACGCGCTCGTTGCCGGCCTGGATCAGGACGCCGCGGATTTCGTCATTGCTGGCATAGCTCATGGTGCGTCTCCGTTATCGTCTTCCACGCCCCAGCGCGAGGCGATGGCCTGCGCCAGTTCCTGTGGTTCACCGGCCACCATGCCAGCGGCGACCACCGCCGTGGCCGCGGCAGGGTCATAGCAGCCCTCGCCGACCTGCCCGGCCACCCACGCACCGGCGGCGGCCAGATCCAGTGCCGGCCCCACAAGCGCAAGGTCGGCGCCGCTGAGCAGGACCAGCGCGGTGTGCTCAGCCGGCAGCGCGGCAATCGAGATCCCTTGCGCGTCGCTGACGAAATGCAGGCCGTCACTGGCTGCCTGCACGCCAATGTCATCGGCCAGCACGTGCACTTCACCGGGTGTTGCACGCTGGCCAGCTTCGGCCAGCTGCACCGGCAACGGCGACACGCGTGCCATCTGCTTGACCAGGTTGCCGTAGCGTCCGCCATCCAGGCGCATGTGCACCAGGACCGGCACGCTCAGCGAAGACGGCAGCGCGCCGAGCAGGCGACGCAACGCGTCCGGGCCACCGATGCCGGCCAGCACCAGCAGCGATCCGGCGCGTGCGCCCACGGGCGCTGCGGCATCCAGGTCGACCAGGCTCAGATGACCGGTATCGAAGGAAGGCAGCGATGCCTCCACTGCAGCGTGGTGCGGAGCGGCGGCCGGGGCATCGGCCCCGTCTTCGACCAGGGACCAGGCGGTGTGGTCGAAGGAGACCGGCGGCAGGGGCGCTGCTGCGGGCGCGGTATCTGCCAGCGACGGCAGTACGGGCGGCTCCAGCGGCTCGGGCACGACCGGCTGCAACGCCGCCAGCGCCTGTTCCAGCGCGATCGGTTCGTGCAGCTGCGCGGGCGGCGAGTACAGGCTGTCAGCAGGGACCTCGTCGGCCCAGCTCAATGCCTGGTCCAGGTGCGGCTGCAACGCTTCTTCCTGCGGCGCCGGCGGTGGTGCCGGGTGGCCCGGCTCCAGCTGCAGGCCGGGTTCTTCTTCGGCCCCCGGCGGCAACACGTGCTGGTGGCCATGCAGCTTGGCGGCCAGATGACGGCCCCAGCGCTGAGCCTCCCAGCCATCACGACGTGCGGCCAGCTCGGCCTCGTCGAAGACCAGGGTCAGGCCCGGTGCGGACAGCACCGCTTCCAGGCGCTCCAATGCATCCTCAATGGCGGCCTCCAGCGCGATCACCACGAACTGCGGGCGCGCCTCCTGCAGGACCCGCACCTCCAGCGTATTGGGATCATCTTCCAGCACCAGCTGTACATCGGCGTGCGACAACGCCTCGCGCAGGCGCTCACGCGCCGCGCCGGGGCGGGCCAGCAGGGCAACGGCCGGAGCCGTTTGGGTTTCACTCACGGGCACGGGCGATCCCCAGCAGGTCGTACACGTTACGCATCAGGTCCAGTTCCTGGTACGGCTTGCCCAGATAGCGCTGGACACCAATCTCGAAGGCGCGCTGGCGGTGCTTGTCGCCGCTGCGCGAGGTGATCATCACGATCGGCACATCCTTGTAGCGCGGGTCGGCGCGCATCGCGGTGGCCAGCTCGTAGCCATCCATGCGCGGCATCTCGATATCCAGCAGCATCAGGTCCGGCACGCGCTCTTCCAGGCGTTCCAGCGCCTCCACGCCGTCGCGGGCAACGCTGACCTCGAAATTGTGGCGTTCGAGGATGCGGCCGGTGACCTTGCGCATGGTCAGGGAGTCGTCCACCACCATCACCAGCGGCACCTGGCGCTCCTGGCGCGGCGCATTGGCCAGTACCGGCAGTGTCGGATTGGCGAGGAAGCGGCGCACCAGCGGCGCCACGTCCAGGATCACCACCACACGGCCATCGCCGGTGATGGTCGCGCCGTAGATGCCCGGCACCGATGCGATCTGCAGGCCGACCGGCTTGACCACGATTTCGCGGTTGCCCAGCACCTGGTCGATTGCCACGGCGGCACGCAGGTCGCCGGCGCGGACCAGCAGCAGCGGCACCTGGTCCTGGCCGTCGGCACGCGCCGGAGCCTGCCCGACCAGGCTGCCGAGGTCGTACAGCGGATAGTCCTCGCCGCTGTAGCGATAGCTGCTGTCGGCCGCTTCGAAACGCTCACGCGACAGGCGGCCGATGCCACTGACCGAGGCGACCGGCACCGCAAAGGTGGTTTCGCCGATCTGCACGAACACCGCCTGGGTGACGGCCAGCGTCTGCGGCAGGCGCAGGGTGAAGCGCACGCCCTGGCCCCGCACCGACTGGATGTCGACCGAACCGCCGAGCTGGCGCACTTCGTTGCGCACCACGTCCATGCCCACGCCGCGGCCGGCCAGCTGGCTGACCTGATCGGCGGTGGTGAAGCCGGACGCGAAGATCAGGTTGTCCAGCTCCTGCTCGTTCGGCTGCGCATCGGCGGCCAGCAGGCCGCGGTCGATGGCGCGGCGGCGGATCGCTTCGCGGTCCAGGCCGGCGCCGTCATCGGCCACTTCCAACACGATTTCCGAACCTTCGCGGTGCAGGCGGATGGCGATCTCGCCCTCCTCCGGCTTGCCGGCGGCGCGGCGCTGCTCCGGCGCCTCCAGGCCATGGGCCACGGAGTTGCGCAGCATGTGTTCCAGCGGCGCGACCATGCGGTCGAGGACGTTGCGGTCCAGTTCGCCGTGGGTACCTTCCAGGGTCAGATGGACCTGCTTGCCGGTATCCATGCCGGACTGGCGGACCACGCGGCGCAGGCGCGGCACCAGGCCGTCGAACGGCACCATGCGCGCGCGCATCAGGCCATCCTGCAGCTCGGAGCTGACGCGCGATTGCTGCTGCAGCAGCGAATCGTACTGGCGCGACAGATCGTCAAGCACGCCCTGCAGGCCCCCCAGGTCGGCCGCCGACTCGTTCAGCGCACGGCTGAGCTGCTGCAGGGTGGAGAAGCGGTCCAGTTCCAGCGGATCGAATTTCTGGTCGGCCTGGTCCTGTTCGCGCTGGTAGCGGGCGACGATCTGCGCCTCGGTTTCCAGGTCGAGTCGGCGCAGCTGGTCGCGCAGTCGCGCATTGGTGCGCTCCAGTTCGCCCATGGCACCACGGAAGGCACCGAGCTGCTGTTCAAGCCGCGAGCGGTAGATCGCCACTTCACCGGCATGGTTGACCAGGCGGTCGAGCAGGTCGGCGCGCACGCGCACCTGCTCCTGCTGCGGACGCGCCAGCGGATCTTCATCGACCACGCCTTCTGCCGGCAGCGGTGCCGACAACGGCGCATCGAGGAGTGCCGGAGCCGGGCTGGTGACCGCTGCCGAGTCGGTTTCTGCGACGCTCGCCACGTTGGCCGCCGCTGCCGCAGCGATATCGGTGGTGGTACGCACTTCGAACGCGTCGACCAGGTCCTGCGCCGGTTCCACCACGCGATGATCACCGGTGCGGGTCAGCAGCTGGTGCAGGCGATCGAAGCCACGCTCCAGCAGCTGCACATCACGGCGCTCGATCTCGGTGCGACCGGCGGCGACGGCTTCCAGCAGCGATTCGATGCTGTGGCCGAGATCGCCAATGGCGTTGATGCCGGCCATGCGCGCGCCCCCCTTGAGGGTGTGCAGGTCACGCTGCAGGCCGGCCAGCACCTCGCGATCCTGCGGTGCATCGCGCAGTTCGCTGATCAGGCCATCACAGTGGTCGAGCAGGTCCTTGCCTTCATCGACAAAGATATCGACCAGCTCGCGGTCGTACACGCTGAAGTCAAGTGCGTCGGCGCCGTCTTCGGCATCGGCCGCATCAGGCACCTGCTCGAGGTGCGGCGCACGGGGCGTGACGTCGGCCTCTGTAATCTCGGCATCGGCGTCGGCATCGGCATCGGCATCGGCTTCGACCATGCCCTGGCCCGGCGCCTCTTCCATCTCGAAGAAGCGCACCGCAGCAGCGCTGCCCTGCGGGGGCTCCGCGGTGATCTCCTCAATCACCGTCGCCGGGGACGGCTGATCGGCGCTCTCTCCTTCACCGACCGCCGCCTCCCCGCCGACGTCCGCATCCTCGGCAAAGGCATCTGCCTCGCCCGGCGCGAGTTCGCTGGCCTGGAGGCCGATCACGGGCCATTGCCCGTCGTCGTCCAGGGTCTGCTCTTCCTCGATCACGTGCAGGCCGGCCTCGAGTGCGGCTGCCAGCGTGACCGGTTCTGCAAAACCCGGCACAGCCATTTCATCCTGCAGGCTCGACAGCTCGCTGTCGAGTGGCAGTGCAGCAGCGTCGTCAATGACGCGGTCATCGCCACGGCCCGAATCAAATGACAGCGACGTATTCAGGTCGATCGCGTCAACATCCGCAGACACCGGCAGCTCTTCCGCGTCACGGTCATCCACCGGCAGCGCACTGGCGTCGAGGTACGGCGACAGATCGTCGGCCATGGTCAGATCAGCGTCTTCGACCGTCGCGATCGTGGGCACGGCATCTACGTCGGCCACTTCGACAACAGGCGCACTCTCGACCGGCTGGATCGATTCAATCGTGCCGATGTCCGCCACGGCAGGTTCATCTTCGCCTGGCACCGACGCCCAGCCGGCGTCGAAGTAACGCGAAAGATCGTCGCTGGCGGTCAGCTCGCCCACGTCCAGGCCGCTGTCGGCCGCGACATCCAGCGGCTGCGGCTCGGCTGCAGCTGGAACCGGTTCCAGCGCATCTTCGGCAAGCAGTTGCGGCTCGGCAATGAGATCGGGCTCCGCATCGAAAGCGGACGGCATGCTGGTTTCGTCCAGCGCGTCCAGCCCAGCCAGCGGCGCTTCGGCTTCGGATGCCGGCTCGACATCAGCCGCCAGCTCGACGCCCTCCTCATCCTCGTCTTCCAGCGCGAACAGCGGCCAGCGTGCTTCCGGCAGCTCGCCGGCCAATGCCTGCAGCCGCTGCACCAACGCGCCCTGCGAAACAATGCGCGGCTGTTCGGCCTGCAGCGCCTCCATGGTCGCGGTGATCGCCTGCGCAGTCGCATCCAGTGCGGCAACGCCTTCGTCGCCAGGCACCACGTCAGCGGCCAGCGCGCGCTTGATGTAGGACTCGGCACCGCCGGTGACCGCCGTGATTTCCGGCACTTCGGTCATCGCGAAGGCGCCGTTCATGGTGTGCACTGCGCGCAGCAGCGCGTCGCTGACCGGCTGCGGTGCCTGCTGCGCCGAGCGCAGCCAATCCTGCAGGGTGGCCTGGTGGACTTCCACTTCGGCTTCGAGGATCTCGCGCAGCACGCTGTCGATGTTGGCTGGCGTGCCCACGGCCTCGGGCACCAGCTCGGCTTCGTCCTGCACCGACGCGATGGCTTCGGCCGCCAGGATGCGGCTGATCTCGTCCTCGCCTTCGGCCTCGGCCACCGGTGCGGCCGCTACCGGCAGCGGCACGTAATAGGTTTCCTCACCGGCGCCGACACGATCGGCGATGGCCTGCATCGCCTGCAGGTCCACGCTGATGCGCTGGCCATGGCGCAGCGCGGCGTTCAGCTGCGGCAGCGCGGCATGTGCGTTATCGACCATCGCCAGCACGGCCGGAGTGGCCGGGCGGCTGCCATCAAGCACGCGGTTGAGCATGCCTTCGATCTTCCAGGCGAACTCGCCCAGGGTGCGCGCCCCCACCAGGCGGCCACTGCCCTTGAGGGTGTGGAAGATGCGCCGGATCGGCCGCAGCCGGTCCATGTTGTCCAGCTGCACACGCCATGCCGGCAGCAGCGTGCCAAGGTTGGCGAGCTCGTCGTCGAACTCTTCCAGGAACACCTCGCGGATGTCCTCGTCGATGTTCTCGGCATCGTCGTCGAAGCCCGCCTCGAAGCCGGCCTCGGTCCCAGCCACGACCGGGATGTCCGCAGCGGGCGGAGCCGCCATGGCCTGCGGATTGAAGTCGGCCGCCGCGGCGCTCAGCTCGGCAAAGAACTGCGCGTCGGCTTCGCTGAAATCGATGGGTGCGATGGTGTCGATATCAATCACCGAAACCGCCGGTGCCGGTGCATCGGAGGCCGGCGCCAGCATCTCGGCCATCGGCGCGGGCACGTCCTCCGACACACCCGCCGGAACGGCGTCCACTCCGGCAACCACAGGGCTTTCGTCTACCCGCAGAGGCGTGGCGGCATCGACGATCTCCAGCGACGGATGCAATCCGGCGTCGTCGTCCAGCGACAGCGTCTCCATCGCGTGCAGCGACAGCACGTCGTCGGCATTGTCCAGCGCATCGGCGTCGAAGCGGAATACCACGTCCTCGCCGGCGGCAACCGCATCGTGCTCTGCAGCGACCGGGTCGAACACCGGCGCGGCAAAGTCAGCGGTGTCGAAGGGCACCGACGCGTCGACGTCGCCCTCGACGGCCATCACGGCCGCATCGGCCACTGCCGGCGGCGTTGCCTCCGACAGTGTCCACTGCGGCGCCGATCCCACTCCGGTTTCGACCCGTTCGAAACTGACCGGCTCGAAGCTGGCGAAGGTCGGACTGCGCTCATCTTCGGCACTCGCGGCCGGATCGGAGTCGGAATGGAACGGTGCGAGATCCCATTGCGGCACGTCGGGTGCAGGCGCGCTGGAGGCGGCGAAGACCAAGGGCGCATCTGCGTCGTCCTGCAGCGACAGCGGTGCGGATGCAACGGTCCCCAGCGCACCGAACATCAGGCTGTTGTCCACCACCTCCGGTGCAGGCGTGGCCGGTGGCGGATCAAAGGTAAAGTCCGGCAGCGGCACCGGCACAGTGCCGGCGGCGGGCGCGGCCGGCTGCACCGGAATCTCGATGCGCTCCGGCTGCAACGGCTCGGCCTGCAGCGCGACCGGCTCGCGTTCGATCAGCAGCGATGCGAACGGAATCGGCGCGGCGGCAACAGGTTCCACCGTGTTGCGATCCGGCAACGGCCAGTAGCGCAGCGCTTCAAGGCTGCTGCGGGTGATGTCGAGAATGTCCTCGCGGCCCGGGCGGCGGTCGCGCAGTGCTTCGAGGTAGTACTCCAGGCTGGCCATGGCATCGGCCAGGGTGTCCAGCTGACGACCACTGGGCACGCGCTGGCGACCGATCAGCTCCGCTTCGATGTACTGCTGCACACCGCGCAGGTAATCGGCAGCCGTGCCCAGATCCAGCATGCGCAGCGCGCCGGAGACATCCCCCAGCAGGCGCGGCACGTCCTGCAGCTCGGCATGGTTCCAGCTGGTTTCAATGAAAGCGACGAAGTGCTCGCGGGCGGCGGCGAAGTTGGCGATGGCCTCATGCGCCAGCACCTCTACCGTGCGCCGGTTCTCCACCGCGCTCGGATCGTCCTCGCCACTGCCGCCGGCGCCCAGATGGGCGACCTGGTCATCCAGCGAGGCATCCACGTACAGCAGTGCACCGGCGATATCCAGCAGCAGGTTCTCGTCGATCTGCTGGCGCCCTTCGACCACGCCACGCAGTGCATCACGCTGCTGCACGACCACGCCGCGGGCAACGCCCAGGCCCATCATGCCCAGCGTATCGGCCACCGCACCGAGCTCGTTGGCCTGGGTCTGCAGCTGTTCGGGCGCGCCGCCGGTACGCAGGTGCAGGTCCAGCGCATCCTTGATGCGCAGCAGTTCTTCCTTCACCGCACTGCCGACGGTGTCGAGCAGTTCGCGATTGCGTCCACTCAGGCTGCCACGGGCATGGTCCAGTTCGGCCTCGGTGGCGGTGACGCTGTCCGGTGCGAATGCCAACAGCACGCTGTCATGCACCCCTTCTTCGCCACGCGCGGCACGGATTTCGTTGAGCAGTGGCATCAGCACGATCGGGATGTCGCGATGCCCGTTCTGCAGGCGCTCCAGGTAGTCGGGCAGCAGCACGCTGCCACGCATCAGGGTCGCGCAGGCTTCATCCCGATCTGCCACACCACCGGCGCCGATGGCATTGGCCAGCTGTTCAAGCTCCTCGGCCACCATCGCCGGGGCATACAGTTCGACCATGCGCAGGGTGCCCTGCACCTGGTGCAGGTAGCCGGCGCAGATGCGCATGCGGCTGGCATCGGCCGGGTCTTCTGCGTAGTACTCGACCTCGTTGCGCACCTGGCGCAGGGTCTCGTCCAGCTCAGGCTTGACCCAACCCAGCGCTGCGTGGCTCATCGCATCGCGCAGACTGCTCATGGACGCGCTCCGTTCGCCGCCGCGCGGAAGCCGCGCGAATTCTGGCGTGGGGAATGGAAATGCTTCATCGACTGGTTCCTTGCTCGCCGCCCTGCCCGCGTCACGCCGGCAGCTTGAAGTCGGCGACCGAACGACGCAGGTCGGCCGCCAGCTGCGCGAGGTGGCCGATCGATTCGGCGGTCTGCCCGGCACCCTGCGAGGTCTGGCCGGTGATCTGCCGGATCACGCCCATGGTGCGGGTGATGTCCGAGGCCGCGGCCGACTGCTGCTGGGCGGCGATGGAGATGTTCTTGATGAGGGTGTTCAGTGCATTGGACACGCGCTCGATTTCGGTCAGCGCGGTGCCGGCGTCCTCGGCCAGGCGTGCACCGGACACCACCTCGGCGGTGGTCTGTTCCATCGACGTGACCGCTTCATTGGTGTCGGCCTGGATGGCCTGCACCAGGTTCTCGATGCGTCGGGTCGCGCCGGAGGTACGTTCTGCCAGGCGCTGCACTTCGTCCGCCACGACCGCGAAACCACGGCCGGCTTCACCGGCCGAGGCCGCCTGCACCGCCGCGTTCAACGCCAGGATGTTGGTCTGCTCGGAAATGTCGTTGATCAGTTCCACGATCGAGCCGATTTCCTGCGACGACTCGCCCAGGCGCTTGATACGCTTGGAGGTTTCCTGGATCTGGTCGCGGATCTGGTCCATGCCCTGGATGGTCTCGCGCACCACGCCGGCACCCTCGGCGGCGATCACCACCGAGCGCTGTGCCACGTCGGCCGACTCAGCCGAGTTGCGCGACACCTGTTCGATGCTCGCCGCGATTTCGCCGATGCGGTCCGACGCCGAAGTGATCTGGTTGGCCTGGTGGCCCGCCGCCTCTGCCAGCTGCATGGCGGTGGCCTGGGTTTCCTGGGTGGACAGCGCGACCTTGGCCGAGGTGTCGTTGATGGTGGTCACCAGGTGGCGCAGCTCGTCGACGGCGTAGTTGATCGCGTCGGCGATGGCGCCGGTCATGTCCTCGGTCACCGAGGCCTTCACTGTCAGGTCGCCTTCACCCAGCGAGGAAATTTCGTCCAGCAGCCGCATGATCGCCTGCTGGTTGCGGCTGTTGAACTCCACCTGGGTCTGGTAGCGCAGTTCCTGCTCGCGCGAGCGGCTGCGCACGTTGGTGGAGACGAAACCGATGATCGCGATCAGCGACAGCGCGCCGGACACCACGCCAATCCAGAAATTCGGGAACAGGCGGGTATCGGACACCGAACCGAACGAGGAGAACGCCTCGAACAGCTTGCGGCTGTCGTCCAGCATGTGCGCAGAACCCTGGCCCAGTGCGGTGGCCGCCGACTGCGCGGCGAACAGCTGGCGCGAGCTGGCCAGGATCGCGTCGGCGTCCTGCTTCATCGCTTCCCACTTCTGCTGCGACTGCTCCAGCGCGGCCACGGCGGCAGCACCGCGCACGGCGGTGATGCCCAGTTCCTCGTTGCCGTTGCGCAGGCCGTCGAGCACCTGCGAGAACACGGTGATGTCGCGGGCCAGTGCATCGCCCGAGGTGGCAGCGGCGCTGCCACCGGCACGCATTTCCGTCACGCGGCGGGCCATGGAGCCGGCCACCACCACCTGCTGCAGGGCGCTGTACACCTGCGACGACGGGGCGCCGGAAGCGGACATCGCACGCACCAGCTCGTTCAGCTGGGCCTGTAGCCCCGGCACGGCGCCGGTGAAGTTGTTGGCGTTGCCGGCCAGGGCCAGCACCGCCGGTTCACTGGCGACCAGCTGCCCGGCCTGCTTGCCCAGCGGCGCCCAGGTTTCGCCCAGGGTGGCGATCGCACCGGACACGCCCGGTTCCTTGCCGTAGCGCCCCTGCAGGGTCGACACGTTCTGTTCGATCGCGTTGCGGGTGGCCTTGAAGGCGGTGAACGCCTGCGCGTTGCCGCCCACCGCGTCACGGCCCTGGTTGGCCAGCTGCTGTGACAGCACCTGCAGGTCGGCCGCCTTGGAACCGGCATCGGCCAGGCGACTGCCCTGCCAGGTGGCGACGCCGGTGTTGACGCCGAACAGGATCATCGATGCCAGCAGCAGGAACAGCCAGAGGTTGCTGCCGCCCAGCCGCAGCTTGCCGGTCTTGGTGGCGTCCGAAGCAGTACTCATCGTTCAACCTCGATCTTCAATGCAGGGGGCGTTGCCCGGCCTCAGGCCGCGGCTTGCCGGAATTCAGGGGTACGCGACAGCAGCGAGAGCGAGAACACGCCCCAGTCGTGGCCGTCGGCGTGGAAGGCGCGATCGACGAAGTGGCCGTAACGCCCTTCGGCCAGCGTGCCGGCTTCGATCTGCTGGTCCAGTTCGAAACTGCGCTGGCCGAACAGCTCATCGATGGTCAGCGCGACGTCGCCGCCGGCCTGGCGCATGATCAGCACGCGCTGGCCTTCCTGCTGCACGGTACGCGTGCCTTCCAGGAAGTACTTCAGGTCGACCACCGGGAACAGGTTGCCGCGCAGGTTGCCCACGCCCAGCAGCCACGGCTGTGCGCACGGCACCGGGGTGACCGGCGGCATCGGCACGATTTCCACCACTTCGCGGAAATCGGACACCAGCCGACGCTGGCCGACGCGGTAACCCACGCCACGCCAGAGGTCCTGCGCGAACTGCCGCTCGGGCAGCTGCACCGCGTGGGCCAGGCTTCGCCGTTCGTAGGCTTCGAGGATGTCGAAGGGCGAGCGCATCAGGCCACCAGCTCGTTGATCCGCGCGATCAGTTCATCCTCGCGCGGCGGCTTGACGATGTAGTCGGCCGCGCCCTGGCGCAGGCCCCAGGCCTTGTCGGTTTCCATCGCCTTGGTGCTGACGATGATCACCGGGATGTGCTTGATCGCTGCATCACGGGCCATCGCGCGGGTGGCCTGGAAGCCGCTCATGCCAGGCAGGACCACGTCCATCAGCACCAGCTGCGGCACCTGGTCGCGGACCAGCTGCAGTCCATCCTCGGCGTTGTCCGCTTCCAGCACCTCGTGGCCGGCACGGCGCAGCCACTGGGTGAACACCGCACGGTCGGTCGGTGAATCCTCGATCAGAACGATACGAGCCATTGTGCCTTTCCCCCCTGGTCAGGCGTTGACGTATGTGCGGATGGCACCCAGCAGTTCTTCACGCGTGAAAGGCTTCGTCAGGTATTGCTCCGAGCCGACGATGCGTCCCCGCGCCTTGTCGAACAGGCCATCCTTGGACGAGAGCATGATGACCGGGGTCGCCTTGAACAGCTGGTTGCCCTTGATCAGCGCACAGGTCTGGTACCCGTCCAGGCGCGGCATCATGATGTCGACGAAGATGATCTGCGGTTGCTGGTCTGCGATCTTCGCAAGCGCTTCGAAGCCGTCGGTGGCGGTGACCACCTCGCAGCCTTCGCGCTTGAGCAGCGTTTCCGCAGTCCTGCGGATGGTCTTCGAATCATCGATGACCATCACCCGGAGTCCTGCGAGTTCCCCGCCCGCAGTCGTGTTTTCAGTCATTGCCTATCCCCAAGCGCACGGCCCGATCTCTGGCGGGGGCCGCTACGAAAGCGTATCTATATCGCACTTTCCGCGCCCGCTTCAAGGCCGCCCCATGGCGCGGGGCATGGCACCCTCCTGAACGTGACGGGTTTCGCAATGCGTGCGCGGGCGCCGGGCGGACGCTGCGTTGCAGTACGGCGGGGAGGCGCGCGGGCGGCGTTGCCGCTACCATCAACGCCTTGCCTGACAGGTGCGCCCATGCCGTTGAACGTCATCGTGGTGATGGACCCCATCGCCCACATCAAGATCGCCAAGGACACCACCTTCGCCATGCTGCTGGAAGCCCAGCGCCGCGGCCATGCCCTGCACTATGTGCGCCCGGGCGGCCTGGCCCTGGAGGGTGGCGTAGCGGTGGCCCAGACCGCACCATTGCAGGTGCGCGACGACCCGGCCGGCTGGTATGAGCTGGGCGCATTCAGCCGCACCGCATTCGGCCCCGGCCAGATCGTGCTGATGCGCAAGGATCCGCCGGTCGACGCCGAATACATCTACGACACCCAGGTGCTGGACGTGGCCGCAGCGGCCGGCGCCTGCGTGGTCAACAACCCGCAGGGCCTGCGCGACTACAACGAGAAGCTGGCCGCGCTGCTGTTCCCGCAGTGCTGCCCGCCGACCCTGGTCAGCCGCGACGCCAAGGCGTTGAAGGCCTTCGCGCTGGAGCATGGCCAGGCCGTGCTGAAGCCGCTGGACGGCATGGGCGGCCGCTCGATCTTCCGCAGCGGCCAGGGCGATCCGAACCTGAACGTGATTCTGGAAACGCTGACCGACGGCGGCCACAGGATGGCGCTGGCGCAGAAGTTCATTCCCGACATCACCGCCGGCGACAAGCGCATCCTGCTGGTCGATGGCGAACCGGTCGACTACTGCCTGGCGCGCATCCCGCAGGGCGACGAATTCCGCGGCAACCTCGCCGCCGGCGGCCGCGGTGAAGGCCGCCCGCTGAGCGAGCGCGACCGCTGGATCGCCGCCCAGGTGGGCCCGGAGATGAAGCGTCGCGGCATGCGCTTCGTCGGCCTGGACGTGATCGGTGATTACCTTACCGAGGTCAACGTGACCAGCCCGACCTGCGTGCGCGAACTGGACGCGCAGTACGGCCTGAACATTGCCGGCACCCTGTTCGACGCACTCGAGGCCGGCCTGCGCTGATGCCGTCCGCACCTGCCGTCCTGCCCCCGCCGCCGCGCGAAGCGCAACGGCTGGGGGCGACCATCGCGCTGTCTGTGCTGGTCCACGCCCTGCTGATCCTGGGCGTGGGCTTTGCCGTGAAGGGCGATGCACCGCTGGTGCCGACGCTGGAAGTGATCTTCAGCCAGACCCGCACCGCGCTGACGCCGAAGCAGGCTGATTTCCTGGCCGCGGCCAACCAGGAAGGCGGTGGCGAGCACGACCGCGCACAGCGTCCACGCGACAACCAGGCCGGCATCGTCCCACAGGCCCAGTCCGGGCTGAGCCCGGTGCCGCAGCAGCAGCAATCGGCCGCGCCGGTTCCGCCGCCGCAGGCACGGGTGGTCAGCAGCCGCAATGGCGAAGAGGTGGTGGCGCAGGCACAGTCCCGCCCCACGCCGGATCAGCCCGAACCGGACGCACCGCTGAGCGCGCGCGAGCAGCGCGATGTGGAGATGGCGCGGTTGGCTGCCGAAGTGCATCTGCGCTCGGCGCAGTACGCCAAGCGCCCGAACCGCAAGTTCGTGTCGGCCAGCACGCGCGAATATGCCTATGCCAATTACCTGCGTGCCTGGGTCGACCGCGCCGAGCGCGTAGGCAATCTGAATTACCCGGACGAGGCCCGGCAGCGCCGCCTCGGTGGCCAGGTGGTGATCAGCGTGGGGGTGCGCCGCGATGGCAGCGTGGAGAGCAGCCGGATCCTGCGTTCGAGCGGGACGCCGCTGCTGGATGAGGCGGCACTGCGGGTGGTGAAGCTGGCCCAGCCGTTCCCGCCGTTGCCGAAGACCGAAGACGAGATCGACATCCTGCAGGTCACCCGCACGTGGGTGTTCCTGCCGGGCGGCACCCTGCACGACGACCGGTAGGGGTTTGCTGCCCGGGCCTGCGGCCCGGGACCCGCAGAGGCAACGGCCACAGCCGAAGCAACAGCAGAAGCGGCGGCGGGGATGCTGGACCTGGCGGGGCGGTGTGGGCTTGCAGGACACGCCGTAAACCTGTGGTGGTCTAATCAACTTGGACACTCGATAGGATCAATTTCAAGCATCGAGGTAGACCCATGGCAAAGCAGATCACTCAGGGCATGAGGGACGAGGCGGTTCGCCTTGTGGTTGTGGAGGGGCAGACAGTCAGGGACGTCTGCCAGCTGATGGATGTCGGCCCGACGGCGCTGAGGCGCTGGATCGAGCAATGGCGTCGAAAACATGACCCGCAGGCCGAGGCACCGCCCGTAGATGCCCAGGTCAGAATCGCCGAGCTGGAGGCCCAGAATCGCAGGCTCAAGGAGGAGCGCGACCTACTAAAAAATGTCCAGTGTCAAGCCTTTCGTGGAAACACGGCGGGCTTGAAACCATATACGGGGCAATAGGTTAGCTCTGTTTCGTGCCGCTTGCCGTGGAGGCGGCGTTGTGGGCTGGGAGCCACATAGGAGCCTTGAGAAAGCAAGCCGGGTCGCGCTGTGGCGGTGACGATTGCCAAGGGATGGCGGGCTTGTTCGGCCATCATAGTCCAATCGTTCGCGGCACCCCAGAACGAAGAACGCGCAGCGTTCGGCTGCGCGTTCAAGGGGTGGCCTGCTTGGTTACTGCGGATCATCAGCTTGGTTTTGGTGGCGCGACCTTACCCGCACTACCCTTCCTGAATCCTCTATCCCCAGCGATGAACGCCTCCAGCATGTGCGGGATCAGCGTCGTGGCATCGACCGCCTCGCCATACGCATGCGCGTGCAACGCGGCGTAGCGGTCGAGGTCGGCTTTCAAGCTGGCCGGGCAGGCAAAGGTCAGCTTGACGCTTTCGAGCTTGGGTAGTGGCCCCAGCCGCAGTTTCCTGGTCGTGTTCATCGTAAAGTCCCCTTGTTGAAGAACAGCGGCTGATAAGGCCGTAGCACCAGATCGCGGTTTACGATGATGCGCACCGGCAAGCCGGGGCGGCTGGTCAGCGTGGGTTGGATGTTGAGGTTGCGCCGGGTCACTTCCTGGCCGACTTGGTTCACGGTGTCCTGCAGGCTGTCGCGCCCGGCGATGATGACGCGATCACCGTCCTGGTGGTTTTCAGGTGCAGCCAGTTCGGCTCCCACACCCAGCAGTGTCGTCAGCACGGCACCAGCAAAGATCCGATCCCAGTGCCAGTCCACGTCGTCTTCCAGACCGGCATAACCCGCCGGGTCGGTGCCGATCAGGTTGTCAATCGTGAGCGAAGACGTGTCCGGCAGGATGATGCGGTTCCACACCACTTGGACGCGGCTCTGCCCGTAGCTGACCTGGCTGTTGTACTTGCCCAGGATGCGCGAGCCCTGCGGGATCAGCAGGAACTTGCCAGTGGCCGTGTCGTAAATCGGCTCCGTCACCGTGGCGATTACGTCGCCCGGCAGGTCGGACTTGATGCCCGTCACCAAAGCTCCGGCTATGACGGTTCCAGCCATCACCTGATACGGCGAGGTGGGCATTTGCAAGTTGCCGGAGTTACGGGTTTCCGTAGAGCCGCCCGTCAGGAACGCCTCTTTCTGGTCTTGCCGGTTCTGCACGGCAGTTGGATCAGCGGGCTGGGCCGCCGTCGAGGCCGGGCCAGCGGCCAGCGGATCGAACGCAGCATTGGCAGCGAAGCCTGGTGCGGCAGCGACCTGCGACTGCGCCACGGGCGCTGCCTGCGTGGAACCAGTGGAGAAGAACACCGATGAAGCCGCAGCCGCTTCTGCTTCCTTGCGTAGCGCATCGTTAGGGTCGTAGCCCGGCGCGGCATAGGTGGCGGCAACTGGCTGCTGCGAGTTGACGATGGCTGGCCCCAGGTCGCCGGGCAAAGGAGGCCCCAGCTCCGGCACGTCAGGCGGCAGCGCTGGCAGTTTGGAATAGTCGGTCGGTAGCGCATCCAAACCTTCCGACTTGGACACGCGATCCACGTTGTACAGCTCGGTGGATTCGCCCGCGCCGCGTTGCTGCGGTTGCAGTGACCAGATCAGCGCGCCCATCACGCCAACCGACAAGCTGCCGGCTAGGATGGCCAGCGTGCGCCGGTTCAGGCGCGTGACTGGGCGCGGTTGGGCGCGCAGCGCCACCGCCTCGGGTGCCACCTTGCCCACCTGCGGCGTGGCAAGGTCGGGAGTATCGTCCTGGCTCATGCTCAGTTCCTCCCGGCAATGCCACCCGTGCGCTCGATGCGTATCACATCGCCCATGTCGTCTCCCAGGCGCAGTTCTGCCGCACCGAACAGGCGATCAACGATGTAGTACGGTGAGCGGAAGCGATAGTTCACCAGTTGCCCGTCGCCCTGCGCACCGATGACGAACAGCGGCGGCAGCTCGCCCTGAGCGATGCCTGCCGGGAACTGGATGTACACCTTCTCGCCATCGTCGAAAGCGCGCAGCGGCTTCCATGGTGGATTGCTGCCGCTGATCGCATAGCGAAACCGGATGTTCTCCAGCGACAGGCCCGCATCGACCGGCGCGGCAGCGCTGGCAGCCTGTGCCTGTCGCTGCAAGGCCAGCATCCGATCCTTGGGGTAATCCCAGGACACCGACGCCATCCATGCCTTGTCGGTCGAAGTCAGTTCCAGCAGATAGGTGCGGCGGCTGGTGGTGATGACCAGATTGGTCTTCAACCCGGAACGGATAGGCTTGACCAGCACATTGACGCGCAGATCGGCCCCGCTGCCGCTGGAGGTGTCGCCCACAATCCATCGCACGGTATCGCCCGCAGCGACCGTCACCAATTCCTCGCCGGGCTGGAGCGCAATCACGGTTACGCGGCCCACGGACGCATAGACCTGATACAGCGCGCCATCGGTGAAGGGCCAGACCTGGATCGCATTGACATAGCCCTCACGAGTCGGCGCAATGCGCGCCTCGGCATTGGCGCGGGAGACGCGCACCTTCTCGTCGACAGGCTCCGGTGCCACCGGGGCCGCATCAACGTCCGGCAGTGGCTTCAACTGTGCGGGCAGCGCCAAGGGCTCGGGCACTGCCACGACTTCGATGGGCTTGGGCGGCTCGGGCAATGGTTGAGCCTGGATCGGCTCATCGAGTGATATCACAGGCGGCGGCTTGCCCTGCGTGGCGCAGCCCGCAAGTCCCAGCAGGATTAACGGCAAAGCGTAAAAACGGAAAGGCACACTCATGGTTTCACTCCTTCAGAAGAATCCAGTTCACGGCTCCACGACAAGCCATTGACGTAGATGCCCAGCGGGTTGCGGCGCAGGCGTTCTTCGGTGCGCGGGGTCTGCTGCACGATGGACACCACCGCCGTCCATCGCTCCAACCCGGCAGCCGCTCCATTGACGTAGCGGCGTTCCGTCCAGCGCACGTTGAAAGACGCATCGCTGGCGCGTACCACGCTGGTGATCTGTACCGTCACCGACTCCTTGCCGATGCGGGCGAACGGGTCATTCACCCGCGCATAGTCGTTGAGCACCGCCGCGCCCCGGTCGGTGGTGTAGTCGTAGGCATCGAGCCAGTTCTGCCGCACGACGATGGGGTCGATGGACAAAGACCGCACCAGCGTCATAAAGCGCGCGATGTGGTGTGCCGTCTGCGCATCGGTGGGCCGGTACGGCGTGGCCGCTTCGCCCACGGTGCGCACCTGGCCGGACTGATCGACCTCGATGACATAGGGCGTGACGATGGATTGGGCCGAGCGCCACACCAGGCCACCGGCCATCAGCAGCGCGAGCACCAGGCAGCCAAAAGCCATCAGCCGCCAATTCTTGGCCTGCACGCGGGCCGAGCCGATGCGCTCGTCCCACACCTGGGCGGCGGCTTGATACGGAGTGGCAGGCTGTGGCGTATCGGCATAGCGCACCTGCGGTCGTTTGAATCGCATGGGGTTCTCCTTAAAAGTCAGCTATCGGGTCATTCATCGGGGCGCAGGCTCGGGCCTTGGCCCGAACCGCCGCCGTCGCCACCGCGCAGCGTGTGCGCGACCGTGGCGGTGGCCTGGGTGAGTTGTTGGCGGCGTTGCAGGCGCTTGGCCCAGCCGGGTTGCTCCTGCTTCTGCGCATTGGCCGTGTTGCCGGCGGCATCGTCTGTGGTGGCCTGCCCGGAACTGGCAGCGCCACCGCCTGAACCACCATCGGTGCCGGAGCCTTGCCAGCCTGCTTTGAATGGCGCGGCAGTCTTGGCAGCGGCTGCTTTGATGCCAGCACCCGCGCGTTGACCTGCCGCCTGTGCGCCGCCCTTGGCGACAGTGCCCAGCCCTGCCAGCGCGCCTTTGGCCCCGCCGCCCGCAGCGGCGGAACCGGCCTGGAAAGCCGTCTTCGCGCTGCCAGCCGCCGAGGTTGCGGCCCGCGCACCAGACCCGGCGAGCTTGGCGGCAGCCGGTGCCATGCGCGCCCCGGCCATCACGGCTCCGCCCACGCCGGTGGCGGCGGCACCTACGGCAACCGCCGCGCCTGCGGCACCCACAGCAGCACCGGCCATCGCCCCGGCACCCAACTGCGGTGCGCCGGAAACCAGCCCGGTGGCAATGCCAGGGCCGAAGATTCCCAACGCCAGCAGCGTCAGTGAGGCCAGCATGATGACCACCGCATGGTCGATGGACGGCTCGGCTGGATGCACCTGGAACTCGGCAAACAGGCCCGAGCCGATGCCGACGATGACGGCCAGCACCAACACCTTGATGCCCGAAGACACCACGTTGCCCAGCACTTTCTCGGCGAGGAAGCTGGTCTTGTTCCACAGCGCAAACGGCACCAGCACGAAGCCCGCGAGCGTGGTCAGCTTGAACTCGATCAGCGTGATGAAAAGCTGGATCGCCAGAACGAAGAAACACAGGATCACCACCGCCCAGGCCAGGAACATGACCACGATGGGCGTCATGTTCACGAACACTTCGGGAAAGCCCGCCATGTCGCTGATCTGCTCAAGAATCGGTGCCGCCGCGTCGATGCCAGTCTTGGCCAAACGTCCCGGTTGCAGGAATTCGCCCATGCTCATCGTCGAGCCGCTGGCCGTCAGGCCCAGGCCCGCGAATGAGCGGAAGACGATGCTGGCCAGCCAGTTGAAGTTGTTGATGATGTAGGCGAAGGCACCGACGTAGAGCACCTTGCGCAGCAGCTTGGCGATCACGTCATCGCCTTGGCCGGTGGCGTGGCTCATCGCCCAGTACAACCCGGCAATCGTCATGTCGATGACGATCAGCGTGGCGGTGAGGAACGCGACTTCGCCCTGCAGCAGCCCAAAACCCGAGTCGATGTAGCGCGAGAAAGTAGCAAGAAAGCGGTCGATCACTGTCACGTCATTCATGGCACGTCCCCCTCGAAGGGCATGGCGTCTTGGTCACTGGCGGGTGTGTCAAAGCTCGGCGGGATCGGCGGCAGATCAGCCAGCGTGCGAAACTCGTCAGGCCCGGTTTCCCCGGCGAAGAAGCGCCGCCGGAAGGCATCGGCCGCGGCCAGGCAGGCGTCTTCGCCTGCCGTCGTCCTGTCGGCGGCACACTGCGCACGCAAAGCCTTTAGCCGCACGGGATCGGCGGCCAGAGCAGCGGCCAGGTCTTCGATCGGCTGCTGGCCGCAAGCGACCAGCAGCACGGGCAGCACCAAGAAAACGCATCGCATGGCCGTCTCCCGTCAGTTGCCGTAGAAATCCACGCGCTGCGGTGTGTAGGGCGTGCCATCACCTAGAAAGCGACGCGTCACTTCACGTCCACGTTCGACAGCAGCTGCTTGGCGTGCCAGTTCGAGCGCGGCAGCCCGTTCCTGCGTGATCTGGAGTTGCTGCGCCTGGATGGATTGCTTGGCCTGCAAAGCCAGAAGCTGATTGGTCGCCTGCATGGCTTGCAGCGCGCCGGTGGCGGACTGACTCTGGCTGATCAGATCGGACAGTGCGCTTTCGTCTTGTGCCAGGTTCTGCGACACCTGCGCCTGCATCCGCATGGCGGTATGCAGGCCATTCAAAGTGTTCTTCCAGCGTTCCTGCGCATCGCGCAGCATCTGGTCGCCGCTGACGGTCGCGGCGTATTGTTCCGGGTACAACCGGGCGAAAGTGGCATCCATGCTCTGCACGTCAAAGGCCAGGCCGCGCGCCTCGGCGATCAGGCGCTCAGTGGTTGCCAGCGTCGAGCGCAGGCGATTGACGATGTTGAAGTCCAGATTCGCCAGATTGCGCGCCTGGTTCATCAGCATCTGTGCTTCGTTTTGAAGCTGGTTGATTTGGTTGTTGATCTGCTCCAGCGTGCGAACAGCGGTCAACGTGTTCTGCACGAAATTGGACGGGTCAAACACCGTCAGCGCAGACGCAGGCTGTGAGGCCAGCAGCGATACCGACAGCACGGCGGCGAGTGAGACAGAGAGCAAACGGGGTTGGGTGTTCATGGCGAAACCTCCAGAGGATCAGAAGCGAGGAAGGACGCTGCCGCCGGTGAGGAAGGCAGCAGGTCTGCGGCCCAATCGAGGCCGCGATGGCGCAGCCAGGCACCGGCAAAGCCCGGTGTGCCTGCGTCCAGCAGCACGCGATCCATGTCGCGTTGGTCTTGCGGAGTGGAAGCCCCGGCAAAGGCCAGCGTGGCTGGCCCCAGGTCGAGGTCGAACAGGCGATTTCCCAACCGCGATTGGTAGTAGTAGTCACGCTTGGGTTGCGCGGTCGCCACGATCTCGATCTGGCGTGAGTTCAGCCCGAAGCCTTCGTAGATCGTGCGGATCTGCGGCTCTGTGGCCTGCGGATTGGGGAGGAAAATGCGACTCGCGCAGCTTTCGATCACCGCCGCAGCAATGCTCGAATCCTTGATGTCGGCTAGCGACTGAGTAGCGAAGATGACGCTGACATTCTTCTTGCGCAGCGTCTTGAGCCACTGGCGGATGCGGGCGGCGAACACCGGGTCATCGAGGAACAACCAGGCTTCATCGAGGATCAGCAGCGTGGGCGCGCCGTCGAAACGTTCATCGAAGCGGGCGAACAGGTAGCCCAGCACCGCCAGCACCGCCGCCTTGCTGTGCATGAGTTCTTCCATCTCGAAGCACTGCACAGAACCCGAACCAAGACGATCCGAATCTGCGTCCAGCAGCTTGCCGTGCGCGCCGCCCAGTACATAGGGCGCGAGCGCCTGGCGCAATGCGTTCGATTGCAGCAGCACCGACAGGCCCGTCAGCGTGCGCTGCTCCGCCGGCGCACCCGCAAGGCTGCCGAGTGCCGACCAGATCGCGGCCTTCTCCTCTGGGCCGATGGCCACGCCTTCGTGCAGCAAGCGGCCTTCCACCCATTCGGCGGCCCAGGTGCGGTAGCCCTCTTGGTCGACGCGGGCCAACGGCTGGAAACCAATCGCCCCATCGCTGCCTAGGTCGTAATGCTCGCCCCCAAGCCCCAGGATGGTGGCGCGCATGGAGCGGCCCATATCGAAGGCGAAGATGCGCGAACCGAAGTAACGGCGGAACTGCATTGCCAGCGTGGCGAGCAATACCGACTTGCCCATGCCGGTTGGCCCGGCGACCAGCGTGTGGCCCACGTCTCCGATGTGCGTCACCAGCCGGAACGGCGTCGCGCCATCGGTGCGCGTGACGATCAGCGGCGGGCCATCCAGATGCGCGTTTTTCTCCGGCCCTGCCCAGACCGCTGACAGCGGCATCATGTGCGCCAGGTTCAGCGTCGAAACGATGGGCTGTCGCACATTCGCGTAGGCGTTGCCGGGGATCGAGGACAGCCAGGCATCGACAGCGTTGAGGGTTTCGGGGATGGTGACGAAGCCGCGCCCCTGGATGACGCGTTCCACCATGCGAAGCTTCTCGTCGGCGGTCGCCGGATCAGCATCGAGCACCGTCAATGTGGCAGTGAGATAGCCGAAAGACACCTGATCGCTGCCCAACTCCTGCAGGGCGGCATCGGCATCGGCGGCCTTGTTGTTGGCGTCGGTATCGACCAGCGGGCTTTCCTGCTGGAAGATCGTTTCACGCAATAGCGCGACGACGTTCTTGCGCTTGGCGAACCACTGGCGGCGCAGGCGGCCCAGTTCTTTTTCCGCTTCGGCTTTGTCCAGGCACAGAAAGCGCGTGCTCCAGCGATAGCCAAAGCCCAGACGGTTGAGGTCGTCCAGAATCCCCGGCCAGGTCGAAGTCGGAAAGCCCCGCACCGATACCACTCGCAGGTGCTGGTCGCCCAGCATGGGGGTCAGACCACCGACCAACGGCGAGTCAGTTAGCAACGCGTCGATGTGAAACGGCACGCCGGGCACACCGACGCGGTAGCGTCGCGTGGACACCGTGGCGTGCAGGTAAGTCAGTGTCTGCGCGTCATCCAGCCAGCCAATTTCCGGCATCACGCCATCGAGCAGGTCGAACACGCGATCTGTTTCTGCCACGAAAGCTTCAAGCCGACCCTGCCAGTCCACACCGTCGCCCGGTGCGTTCTCATAGAGCATCTTGGCGGCGCGGGCGCGAGATTCTTCTGGTGGCAGATAAGCCAGCGTGAGGTGATAGGCGCTCTCGTAGTGATGGCCGGATTCCTTGAAAGCCGCGCGGCGTTCTTCTTCCACCAACCAGGACAACGGCTCGGGGAAGTCGGAACGTGGATAGCCCGCCGCTGCGCGGCGCTCGGCTTCGATGAACAAGGCCCAGCCCGATCCCAGGCGGCGCAGTGCGTTGTTGAGCCGCGCCGACGTGGCGATCAGCTCGCCTTGCGTGGCGCTGTCCAGATCCGGCCCACGAAAGCGTGCTGTGCGCTGAAACGAACCATCCTTGTTCAGCACCACCCCCGGCGCAATCAGCCCGGCCCAGGGCAACCAGTCGGCCAGCAGCGCGGGCCGCTGGCGGTATTCGGCAAGGTTCAGCATGTCGGCTTCTCCCTATGCGTCCAGCAGCGGCTTGTGCTTGATGTGCCGGGCGAAGACCTGCATGAACTGCGGATCGACGCGCGCGCCCCAGACCGCCAGCGAGTGCCCGACGATCCAGAGCACCACACCGGGAATCCACAGTTGCAGGCCCAGCCCGACGGCGGCGGCCAGCGTGCCGTTGGCAATGGCCACGGTGCGGGGCGCACCGCCCAGCAGGATCGGCTCGGTCAGCGAGCGATGCAGCGGCACTTCAAAACCCGGAAGATCGGTGGCCGTGCTCATACGACGGCCCCGCCGGAGAAGCTGAAAAACGACAGGAAGAAGCTGGAAGCCGCAAAGGCAATGGACAGACCGAAGACGATCTGGATCAGCTTGCGGAAACCGCCACTGGTATCCCCAAAGGCCAGCGCCAGACCCGTCGCAATAATGATGATGACCGCTACGATGCGGGCTACCGGCCCCTGGATGGATTCGAGGATGGATTGCAGTGGGCCTTCCCACGGCATTGAGGAACCGGCGGCCTGAGCCGTACCCGCCAGCAACAGCATCAACACCGCGAGCAGCAGCCCTTGTCCTGCGGGGCGAACCAGACTACGCAGCCGCGGCAGCGTGGGCGGCGGAGAAAGTGGATTGACAGAAAGACGGAAAGCATCAACGTGCGTCATGGCAGTTCTCCAGGTTGATCAGTGGTCAGGGAAGGCGCAGCGGCACCGGCTGCAAGAGGAACCGGCGGCAACTCGGGAAGCGGTGCTTCCAGCGCATCCGCCAGGCGGTAGCCCGCGCCGTCGAAGCCGACAACGCGGGAAATGGTTTCGACGTGGCGCTTGCGGCCGCGTCCGGCGATGTGGATGACGATGTTGACCGCCTCGGCGATCAGGGCGCGGGGCGGGTTCACCGCCACTTCGAGAATCAGTTGCTCCAGGCGCAGCAGTGCGCCCAAGGCGGAGCCGGCATGGATGGTGGCGATACCACCGGGGTGGCCGGTGCCCCAGACCTTCACCAGATCCAGCGCTTCGCCGCCGCGCACTTCGCCCACGATCACGCGATCCGGGCGCAGCCGCATCGTGGCGCGCACCAGCTCCTGCATCGACACCACGCCCGCACGGGTGCGCAGCGGCACATGGTCACGGGCTGCGCATTGCAGTTCGATGGTGTCTTCCAGCACCAGCACGCGGTCGCCGGTGGCGGCGATCTCGGCCAGCAAGGCGTTGGCCAGCGTGGTCTTGCCGGTACTGGTGCCTCCGGCGATCAGGATGTTGTGCCGCTCGCGCACGGCATGACGCAGAAACTCGGCCTGCCCAGCGGTCAGGATGCCGTCGGCCACATACCGATCCAGACCGATGATGCTCACGGCGCGCTTGCGCAGCGCAAAGGTCGGGCCGGGTGCGGCGGGCGGCAGAATGCCCTCGAAGCGTTCGCCGGTTTCCGGCAGTTCGGCGGTCAAGAGCGGTTGGCCGCGATGCACCTCCGCACCGACATGGGCGGCGACCAGGCGGATGATGCGTTCGCCATCGGCTTCGGGTAGTTCAACGCCGAGCGGCGCACGGCCAGAGGACAACCGATCTACCCACAATGTCCGATCGGGGTTGAGCATCACTTCCACCACGTCCGGGTCTTCCAGCGCGGCGGCAATCACCGGCCCCATCGCCGTGCGCAGCATCTGGATGCGGCGATCCTGGGACGCCGCAGCGGATGAGCGTGGATCGGGCGCGATCTGTGGAACGGCACTCATGACGCACGCTCCGCTGTGCGTTCATGGGCGGCAGCCATTGCCGCCGCGTCATCCATGCGCATGCCGAACTCACGATCTTGGGGGTGCAGTTCTTCCACAACGTCGCGCACCAGGCTGCGGCCACGCAGCAGGTGGCGACCCAACTGTTCGACAAACTGCTCGAAACGCGCCTTGCCCTGCGCGCGAGCCGCGTCCTGATGGGCCTCCGGCACCGGCGTGCTGACGGTCAGGTAGTAGCGGACGAACAGCGCCAGCGTTTCGATCTGAATGTTCTGGTCGCGCTCCAGGCGCTCGGCCTGCCGCGACAGACGATCCAGTCGTTTGGCAATGGCGGCCTCACGCTGGTCGCCGGCATCAGGCGACAGCCAGGATGCCAAGGCAGCGGCGACGATGCTGGACTTGGACACGCCTTTCTTGGCGGCCAGTTCGTCCAGACGCTTGGCGTGCTCATGCTGGATAAACAGGTTCAATCGGTATTGACTCATAGGTCGATTCCGTCGTTGGGGTCGAGAGATGCCAGCCGCGCCGTGCGTTGCAGAGCCGGATCGAGCTGGCCGGGAAGCACCGGGGGCATGTCGTCGTCATCGAGCAGCGACAGATCGCTGGTCGTAGCATCCATCTCGGGGGCATAGGCGATGGCTTCGGACAGTTCGGGCTGACGGCGGGGGCCGCCGTCATCGGTCGAACCCAAGGCCTCCAGGCCATCGGCGGATGCCCTGACTGGTGCCGCAGGAACTGCAGGTATTGCCAGGCCGCTCCAGTCGTCGGGTCGTGCAGGCGGCACATCGGCATAGCGGCCTGCCGTCACCGCAGGCGGCGGAATTACCCGTTGCTTGAAATTGGCGTCGGCGAAATAGCGCAGCTTCTTCGCCTTGATCGGCGCGACGCTGGACACCATCACCACGGATTCATCGGGCGGAAGCTGCATCACTTCGCCCGGCGTCAGCAGTGGCCGCGCCGTCTCCTGCCGCGACACCATCAGGTGCCCCAGCCACGGTGCAAGCCGGTGGCCGGCATAGTTGCGCTGTGCGCGCAACTCAGTGGCCGTGCCCAATGTTTCGGAAATGCGTTTAGCGGTGCGTTCGTCGTTGGTGGCGAACGTCACTCGCACATGGCAGTTATCGAGGATGGAATGGTTCTGCCCATACGCCTTGTCGATCTGGTTGAGCGACTGCGCGATCAGAAAGCTGCGGATGCCGTAGCCCGCCATGAAGGCGAGCGCTGTCTCGAAGAAGTCCAGCCGACCCAGCGCCGGAAATTCATCGAGCATCAACAGCAGCTTGTGGCGGCGTTGGATGCCGTCGCTGCCGTCCAACGATTCGGTGATTCGTCGGCCGATCTGGTTGAGGATCAGCCGGATCAGCGGTTTGGTGCGCGAAATGTCCGAAGGCGGCACCACCAGATAGAGCGATACCGGGTGCTTGGCGGAAATCAGGTCGGCAATGCGCCAATCGCAGCGCGAGGTGACTTCTGCCACTGTAGGGTCGCGGTACACCCCCAGGAACGACATGGCGGTTGAGAGCACACCAGAGCGCTCGTTGTCCGACTTGTTGAGCACTTCGCGGGCAGCGGAGGCGACGACGGGATGCTGCGCATCACCCAGGTGTTTAGTCGTCATCATCCGATGCAAGGTCAGCTCGAACGGGCTGGCTGGATCGCTGAGAAAGTTGGCGACGCCACGCAGCGTCTTGTCTTCCCCCGCGTACAGCACATGCAGGATCGCGCCGACCAGTAGCGCGTGACTGGTCTTCTCCCAGTGGTTGCGCTTCTCCAGCGCGCCTTCGGGATCGACCAAGATGTCGGCGATGTTCTGCACGTCGCGCACCTCATGCGCGCCGCGCCGCACTTCCAGCAGCGGGTTGTAAGCCGCCGACTTCGCATCTGTCGGGTTGAACAGCAGGCAGTGGCTGAATCGACTGCGCCAGCCAGCGGTGATCTGCCAGTTCTCGCCCTTGATGTCGTGGATGACGGCGGATGTCGGCCAGGACAACAGCGTTGGCACCACTAGGCCCACGCCCTTGCCCGAGCGAGTGGGCGCAAAGGTCAGGACGTGTTCCGGCCCTTCGTGCCTCAGGTAATGGCCGTCATGCTGACCGAGAAAGACGCCGGCGGGCTGCGTCAGCCCGGCCTTGCGAATGTCGGCGGCATCGGCCCAACGGGCCGAGCCATAGGTCGTCACCTTGCGCGCCTGCCGCGAGCGCCAGACAGACATAGCGATGGCGACCGCCACGGCCAGCAGGCCGCTGCTTGCCGCGATCATGCCTCCGGTGTCGAACACCTGCGGCGCGTAGGCGTCGAAGAAAAACCACCACTCGAAGAGCTTCCACGGGTAATAGACCGGTGTGCCGTGGAAGTCGAACCAGGGCGAGCCAAGGCGTAGCTGGTAGCCCAAGGCGGCGGCTGTCCATTGCGTGGCACCCCACACACCGGCGATCACGATGCCGAACACGGCGGCGATCTGCCCGAACAAAACGCCCTGAGCTTGCATACCTTGGCCTCCGATTTCTCCTGCGCTGATTCGCCGTGGAAAACGCGGCACGAAGGCGTGCCGCAGGCGTCAGGATCGGTGCCGGTTCAGTGCCGGTCAAAGACCGTTATCGGCAGCAAGGTGATGCAAAAAGCATGGCTCCATGTAGAGAAGAAGCCAGTAGAAACGCCGCAGGCGTGGGCGCGCTGCGGCGTGTAGAGAAAATAACGAAGATACGCGGCAAGCCGCCAACAGTTAGAACTTGGGCGGCGTGTCCGATGGCGTGTAAGGCACCTTGCCGTCGCCCAAAAAGCGCTTATTCGTCGCCTCCGCTACCCGGTTGCAGAGTACGTCTTCCATTGCCGTACGCTTGGTCTTGCACTGACGGCGCAGTTCCTTCAAGCGTTCGGGATCGGCCGCCAGTTCTTCCACGGTCGGGACACCGAAGTCCTGCTTCGGCGACTCCGACGGGTCGCATGCTGTAAGCGCCGCGACCAGCAGCAAAGGGGTCATTCGCTTCATGGCTCGGTGTCCTCCGGGGCATCAGGTTCAGGTGGTTGTTCGGGCCTCGCGCCTTCGAGCAAGTCAATAGCTTGCACCCGCTCGATAAATCGGGACAGCGCTTCCGAAGGCTCACCTTCGCGATGCAGTAGATAGGTCGTCAGCACTGGGGAACAGCCTGCCAAGGGCCGCGCAACTACGCCCGGTTCGCGGCTGGCCTCGATGTGTGGTGCGGCAGTCAGGCCCAGCGCGAAGCCCGCTGATACCAGCGCCATCATCAGGTCGTATGAGGACACACGCTCTGCAATCAGTGGCTCCATTTCCGCGCGGCGCAGCACCCGCTCGACCTGGCGCGCGTGTCCTTCACAAGCGAGCGGATCACACAGTACGAGGGGGTAACGTATCATCTCCTCCAGCGGAATGCGCTTGTGTCTGAGCAGCGGGTGGCGAGCTGGCACCGCCACCATTAGCGGATCACTCCACACAGCCTGGGCTGCAATGCCTTCACCCACTTCATTGGATTGTGCGAAACCAACGTCGTAAAGGTCGTCGTGCAGCCCTTTGATCTGCTGTGAAAGCGGCACCTCAAACAGACGGATCTCGACTTCGGGTTCCTCCTGCCGGCACAAAGCCAACAAGTTCGGCAAGCGCGATGACGTCGTGCCGTCGGACAGTGCAATGCGTAATTGCCCATGAAAGCCATTGGCCGCAGCCTGCACGCTGTCTCGGGCTTGCTGCAAGGCTGTGAAGATGCGCGGCACATGCTCAAGAAAAAGCTTGCCTGCCCGTGTCAGTCGTGTGCTGCGGCTGGTGCGTACGAACAATTGCTCGCCCAGATCTTCTTCCAATTCCCTGATGGTGCGCGACAAGGGCGACTGTTCTATATGTAGTTTTTCCGCAGCTCGGGCAAAGTGAAGCTCTTCCGCAACAGCGAGGAAACACCGTAAGTGCCGCAGTTCCATAGTTTCCCTTGTTCCCAATCGTTCCTATAAGAGCCTTGGTTATTCAACAGTCCCACTCACCACAAGAACCACAGTCAAGGCAACGCTCAAAGCGTGCCGAAAGCTTATGCCTTATGCCTCTGCAGGGTGGGAGCCAACAGCAACGGCAGAGCCAACAGCGTTAGAACAACAAGCATGGTGAGCCGAAGGCCGATGTGCTCGCCGATGAAGCCGAGTGGCGGAGGGCCGACGAGAAAGGCCGTGTAGCCGATCGTGGCCAAAACCGCGATGCGCGCGATTAGACCGAACCCGCCGTTCGCGAATCCAGAGAGGTGAACGTGATGCCAGTCATATGGCACGCCATCTTTAGACATGTACTGACACATGGGGGCTACCCAAGCCCTGTTTGGGATCGTGACGCCGCCTGTAACCAAAGGCGAAAAAAGGTGGGTTTGTGCCGAAGCCATCAAACGCACATGAATGGTGTAATAGGAGAAAATGGGCAGGGACATAGAGTCCCGGTCTCTTGGCATGCATCCAATTACCGATTGCGCAATCTGATGCATGCAGAGACGTCGAGATACCATCAGAGCCCGTTGCGGAAGTCGGCGATGCTCACGTCGGTCAACGCGTAGTTGCTGAACGAGACATTGCAGCCATCGGCATTGGGGGATTGCGCCTCAAAGCCAATTTCCGGCTCCGCCTCGGTGTTGTCAAAAGCGAATGCCCGCACGAAAATCCACTTCACGCCATCCACTGAAGCATGCAGCGCGTACACGTTCTCTTTACGAGAAATGCGCAGATTTACCTGCTTGCCATCCACAGTAAAGGCATTCGCGTCGTCGGAGGTGCCACCTTTATTGATGACTGAAACCACCATGGGCTCCCCGTCTGGGGAATATTCGAAGCACAGCTTCGCCCAGGTGCTCTCATCGACCCGCAAGAGCAGCACACCCGCGTCAAAGGTGGCTCCGAACTCGACGTGTACTGTGGCACTGAATTGAAAGTCACCGGCCGGAATGCGAGTCATCAACGTCGCCGCATTGTGACGGCTGGCAGACGACACTACGGATCCAGCGCGGCCCGGATCTATGAAGATGTCGCTATGCTTGGGTGCGGTGGTGGTCACGCGACCGCTTTTGTTGTCAACCTTCCAGTCAGACCCTTGCGAAGCAACGAAGTCGTAAGGGACGTTGTGTAGTTTCATGACGCTCTCCAGTTCTAGGTTGGCAGAAAGAATCCGCGCGTATTGAAAGTGTCTGATCAGCGTGTGATGACGCGAACCAGCCATGGTGAAACTATGTCGCTCGCGTGCCTAGTGCGGGCTCAAGGTTTTGAAGAATCCTGTGAAGGCTCATGAACTACGCCTTTGCAAAGTGGTTGCCAACAGCAATGGCAGAGCCAATAGAGCCATGACAAATAGCATCGTGAGCCGTAGGCCTATGTGCTCGCCGATGAAGCCGAGTAGCGGAGGGCCGACAAGAAAGGCCGTGTAGCCGATCGTGGCCAGAACCGCGATGCGCGCGGATGGATCATGTCCAACTGAGGCACCGGCTGACATCGCTACAGGAAAGCCCAGTGATGCACCGATTCCCCAAAGGAATACGCCGATACCTGCCACAGACAAGGTTGGGGCCAGAACTACTATTAGTATTCCGACTGCGCCGATAAGCGCACTGGCGCGAATTACGTTGACGGGTCCGAAACGGCTCAGCACCCCGGTTCCCAAGAACCGTCCCAATGTCATCGTCGCAGCGAAAGCGACGAACAGAAGCGAACCAATGGCTTCAGAGGTTTCGTGCGCGTCCACAATCAGCAGTGGTAGCCAGTCGTTGGCGGAGCCTTCGGCCAGCGCCACAGCCAGCACAATTGCACCGATGAGGATGAGCTTCGGATCATCCTTGATGGTCGTGATGAAGCCTCGCTTATTTGCGGAATCAGTCACGCGTGCGCCGTGTGATCCGACCACACCGTAGGCGACATAGACCAGCATCGGACACAGCAGCGCACAGACGAAGAGCATGTGCGAGGTAACGGACAAGCCTTTTGCAACCAGTAGCAGACCACACACGGCACCGAGCGTCGTACCCAGGCTGAAGCAGCCGTGTACCAGCGTCAGCACGGATCGCCCCAGCCCACGTTCCACATGCGCCCCCAACACGTTGACGGCCACTTCGGCCTGGGCCATTCCAAAACCAACCAGGCCCAAGCCAAAGCCTGTCATCCAAGCCAAAGCGAGGTGAGTACCGCTCGACAGCACGATCAGGCCCGCCAGAGCGAGCGTCATGCCAGCGCAGACTGCACGATCTGCACCAATACGGGCCACGATGTTGCCGGCCAGCAGAATCCCGCCCATCGAGCCAAGCGAGAACCCGAAAAGGATCAGACCCATCTCTGCTGTGGATGCGCTCAGAGCGTCGCGGATAGAGGGCGTGCGCACGATCCAGGAGGCCATGACAAAGCCGAGCACGAGGAAACATCCGAACAATGCCCGGCGCGTTTTGAGCAATCTTGCGTTTTCAGTATTCACATTCATTCTTGGTTGCAGGAGGCCTTAGGCCTTGCTGGTTGATCTGACGAAGCGAGCCGTTTGTTTGCCTACCAGTTCATTGGAGAGATAAGGCGCTGTCCGGCTTGCCTTTACGGCAGCCACTACCTCTGGAGGCCCACTGACCACCACTCGGCCTCCCGAATTGCCAGCCCCTGGTCCCATGTCGATGACCCAATCACACGCCGCGACCACGCGCATGTCGTGCTCGACCACCACAACTGTGTTGCCTGCCTGGACCAATCCATCGAGTTGCAGGAGCAAGCGATCGACATCCGCCGGGTGCAGTCCAGTGGTGGGCTCGTCCAGCACGTAAAGGGTGTTGCCATGCTGCAGCCGCTGCAACTCGGTGACGAGCTTGATGCGTTGCGCCTCACCCCCGCTCAACTCGGTCGCAGGCTGCCCCAGTCGCAGATAGCCCAGGCCGATGTCGTGCAACAGCATCAGTGGTCGCAGTACGGCAGGCTCATCCGAAAACACCTCGCAGGCATCCTTCACTGTGAGGTCAAGCACCTGCGCAATCGTCAGATCCTTCCACTTGATCTCAAGCGTTGCCGGGTTGTAACGAGCACCGTGGCATTCCGGGCACGGTGCGTACACGCTCGGGAGGAACAGCAACTCCACGCTCACAAAGCCTTCGCCTTCGCACTTTGGGCATCGTCCCTGTGCGACGTTGAAGGAAAAACGCCCGGGCCCATAGCGGCGCCGCTGTGCTGCAGGTGTGGCCGCGAACAGCTTGCGTACGCCGTCGAACAAGCCGGTGTAAGTTGCCAGGTTGGACCGTGGCGTGCGGCCGATGGGCTTTTGATCAACCCGAACCAGTCGTTTGATACCGACCAATCCCGCCAAGCGGCCCGCCGTCACGACGCCCGCACTATTGCTGGCAGCACCCGGATCATCGTCTTGCAGGTCGCTGAAGGATTGCGCGCTACTGGGCGAGCTATCGCCATCGTTGTGCTCGGCGTCAACCAAAGGCGTGCCGAGCTCCTGCGCTACAAGTTCGACCAGTGCATGACTGACCAGACTCGACTTCCCAGAGCCAGAAATTCCGGTCACCGCCGTCAGACACCCTGTCGGAAACGCGGCGTCCACATCTTTAAGGTTATGGCGCACAACGCCTTCAAGGCGTAGCCACTCAAGGGCATCCCGGCGAACTTGAACCTTTCTGTCGCTCTTGGCCGGGAACAGGTAGCGCGCCGTTTTGGATCGACTAACTTTCGCTAGCCCAGCAGGAGGGCCGCTATAGAGAACTTCTCCTCCATGGGCGCCAGCGTCGGGTCCGACGTCTACCAACCAGTCCGCTTCGCCCATGGTGGCCAGATCGTGCTCCACCACAAACAAGGAATTGCCAACTCTTTTGAGCCGATGCAGTGCAGCAATCAGTGCTTCGCCGTCTGCGGGGTGTAATCCTGCAGACGGTTCATCGAGTACGTACACGACTCCGAAAAGCTGTGATACCAGTTGCGTGGCCAGACGCAGGCGTTGCAGCTCGCCCGAGGACAGCGATGGCGTCGCGCGGTCGAGCGACAGATACCCAAGCCCGAGCTGTGTCATCGCGCTGATGCGCGAGGTAATTTCCTGGGCTAATCGCTGGGCAGCAAGCACCTGCTCCTGGGCATATTCAGGTACGGGCTTTGTCGTCGATCCCGAGCGGCGTTTACCGCCAGCCGTGGTGGGAAGACCCGCATGAATGCTGGCTGCTGGGATCTCCTGTCCGAGCCTGCCTTCGGCCGCCGGAGTAAGGTGCACTGCCATCTCGTCGAGCGTCAACCGCCCGAGCTCAACGATGTCGAGACCCGAGAAGGTGACCGCCAAAGCCTCAGGCTTGATGCGCTTTCCACCACAAACATGGCAGTCGCTACTGACCATGAATGCCGCGGCCCGCTCGCGCATACGCGCGCTCTTGCTGTGTGCGAAGGTGTGCAAGACATGCCGCTTCGCACTGCTGAATGTGCCCATGTAGCTTGGCGACAAACCAGTCTTTTGCGCGGCCTTGGCTTCCTCATGGCTGGCTCCGGCATACACCGGGACGGTAGGCTGCTCTTCAGTAAAAAGAATCCAGTCGCGCAATTTCTTGGGAAGCTTTCGCCATGGCACATCGACGTCGTGTCCCAGCATGACGAGGATGTCCCGCAGATTCTGCCCACCCCACGCAGTGGGCCAGGCCGCTACAGCGCGCTCGCGAATCGTCAGGCCGTCATCCGGAACTATCGACTGTTCGGTAACTTCATAGACTTTGCCCATGCCGTGGCAATGCGGGCATGCACCTTCCGGTGTGTTGGGCGAAAAGTCTTCCGCATACAGCATGGGGTGCCCCACGGGATACCGGCCCGCACGGGAGTAAAGGAGCCGCACCAAATTGGAAATGCCACTCAGACTCCCAATAGAGGACCGAGCGGTAGGTGTACCCCGACGCTGTTGCAGCGCCACGGCGGGTGGCAGACCGTCGATAGCGTCCACATCCGGCGTACCCGCTTGGTCGATCAGCCGACGTGCATAAGGCGCAACTGATTCCAAGTAGCGACGCTGCGACTCGGCATATAAGGTGCCGAAAGCCAAGGACGACTTGCCCGAACCCGAGATACCCGTGAAGACCACCAGCGAATCACGGGGAATCTCAACGTCAATGTTCTTTAGGTTGTTTTCCCGTGCCCCGCGAATACTTACAAACCCGTGATTTTTAGATATTTCGTTCTTCATAATGTCGACTGATATCGTGGTTTCTTCCGAATTTGCAGGAGCGCAAAATGCTGTGCCCCCGCAATGATTCCGTTGCCTCCGTATTGCGTTGCTACACCCATCGAGGCCACAGCATCCACATCACAGCATTTGCATACGTTGGATTCGGACGAATTGCCACAGGTGCGTTCTCCGTTTTCCCTAAGGTCCGGACAACGCCGCACTGCGCTTACGCTGCCCAAGACGAATCAGTTGCTCCCAGCAGCCGTAACAATATCAACCGAGCTATAAGCCAGTACCAGCCTCAGTTCTAATTTTTATCTGGTTTCTGACTGTATACATGACTAAGCAATAAAGGATCAACATTCCGCTAAATGATCAGCTCGCTTTCTTCTATCGAGAAAGCCCGCCCATACTGTCAGAGCGAATGCCAAAAATACGAATATTGCAGCGATCAAAGGTGTGGATGTCAAACTTCCCCTTGCCACGATCATCCCCCCTATAGAAGCGCCTCCGGCGATCCCCAAATTGAATGCCGCGATATTCAGCCCGGAAGCGACATCCACGGCAGACGGCACATAGCGCTCGGCTTGTTTAACGGCATAAAACTGAAGACCAGGAACGTTTCCGAAGGCGACTGCACCCCATATCAGAACGGTGATGAGCATCATCCATTTGCTTGATGCAGTGAATGCCAATGCGGTAAGAACGACTGTTAATGCCAAGAATATCGAACGAAGCGCAGGCACCGCACCATAGCGATCTACAAGCTTTCCACCATAGAGATTTCCAGCTGCAACAGACACACCATACAAAAGCATCACGCCACTCACTGCTGCTGCCGAGAAGCCCGAGATTTCTTCAAGAATTGGCGCGAGGTAGGTAAAGGCTACGAAAGACCCTCCGTAGCCGATAGCCGTAATTGCATAGGCCAGTATCAGGCGAGGGTGCGTTAGCACCTTGGCAAGTTGCCTCAATGTTGCAGGCTTGCTACTGGGGATGCTGCTAGGAACGAATAAAAGTGTTCCCAATATTGCGATTGCACCTAAAGCAGCTACAACAAGGAAGGTCGAGCGCCATCCAAAAATCTGCCCAATAAAGGTTCCAATCGGCACACCAGTGACAAGTGCTACGGTCAGCCCTGTAAACATGATCGCAATAGCGCTGGCGGCTTTTTCCTTTGGAACAAGCCCTGCGGCAATGATGGTCGCGATTGAGTAAAAGACTCCGTGAGCTAGTCCTGTCAAAACCCGAGCTGCGACTAATGTCTCAAAACTCGGCGATGCCCATGCCAATATGTTGCTCGCAGTGAAAATCGCCATCAATGAGATAAGCAGAATCTTCCGGTGAACTTTTCCCGTGGCCGCAGTGAGCAAAGGGGCACCTACCGCGACACCCATTGCATAAAGGCTGACGAGCAAGCCTGCGGATGGCAGGCTAACGCCCAGGTCCGTTGCTACGATTGGGATCAACCCCACAATGACAAACTCGGCAGTGCCGATTGCAAAAGAACATATCGTCAGGGCTAGCAATGCAATTGGCATCAGATCCTCTTAAATCATCAAAAAAACAGCTCCCTGTAGAACTCAGGAAGTGGACTTTCCTAAGTCAACCCTTTCGCTACGCTCGCGTTAAGGGGGCACCTACGGAGGAACTTGGCTTATTGAAACAGGCCGCCTTAATTATCGAAAATGTGTAGACAGCCATGTCGAACCCTACGCTAGTGGTTTTTGTCAACTGGCGCTATCAGGTGTCAACAGAATTTGAGACGAAAATATCGGAACTAGACACTTTTCGTTAGAAATGGTGGCTAGTTCCATTCGTCGATCAGATGACCAGCTAGAGTTTCAATATGCCAGTGCTTACTTTTTGGAATTAAGGCTTTCCTGCGTATTAGCCCAGCCGGTCAGATTCTTGACCAGGTTATCAACAGCCAACTCGGCCTTCTCGATAGACTCGACGACTCGCGCATCCCTGAACTCATCGAACTCGATAGCGATTGAATCGAAATCCTTGATGCCGATATAGCGCAGAGCGGCCATTACGCCACCCTCGACATGGTTGTCAGCAGACAAACGTCCCCCTGCGTCGTAACCGTAGTCTCCGCGCGAACTCAGGAGCACAGCCCGACGACCTTGATCGGCCAAGAGCGGCCAATACGGTACATCGCCACGAGCCAGATCAAAACCGAATGTGCGCCCCACGCGGATAAGGTTATCGAGCCAGGCTTTCACTTGTGTTGGCACGCCAAAGTTGTACATGGGCACACCGAGCACTATCAAATCGCTTCGCAGAAGTTCATCAATCAATGCGTCGCTCTCTGCAAGTCGCTCAACCATCCAAGGCTCTCGCTGCTCAGCTGGCGTAAATGCGGCATGGATCCACGTCGCGTCAACTTGGGCAGGAGGAGCTTTTCCAAGATCCCGGTAGACGACAGAGTCTTGGGGCCGGATGCTCTGCCATTTCGACACGAAGCGCGACGTTAACCGCCTGGTGTGGGAGCCGTGAGGTTGCTCAGCGGAGGAGCCAGGACGAGCGCTTCCATCGAGGTAAAGAACATTAAGCATAATTCATCTATCCTTTTCAATTGCAGGCATGGAACAGCCAATAAGCGTATGATCCACGGGAGCAAGCTTTACGACAAACGATCTTTTCTCAGTCGACAGGTGATAGAAATTCATGCATCAGCACATCTTCGGGAACATACCTCTTAGCGCGCTACGCGCTTTTGAAGCAGCGGCACGACTGAAGAGCTTCAAGGAAGCGGCCACAGAGCTGTCGATCACTCCAACAGCAGTAAGTCATCGCATAAAACAGTTAGAAGATGCTCTTGATATCCGGTTATTCGCGCGTGAGGTACGCAGCGTCAGCCTCACCGATGCTGGCCAACTTTTGTATCCTGCTGTCCACACAGCGTTTACCGGCATCGTGGGTGCGATCGAGGAGCTGCAACGTCGAGACCGCAGACCGTCCGTTACATTAAGCACAACCTGCGGTTTTGCCGCTCGTTGGCTTTTGCCTCGTCTTCCTGCCCTCTCAGCGGCTATTCCTAACGTCGATTTGCACCTACATTCTTCTGATTCACCAGTTCAACTCAAAGCTGGCAGTGCAGACCTTGCTATTAGATTTTGCACACCACCCGATTCAAGTGTTGAAGGCGAGGTATTGCTTCCTGGCAGATATGTGCCAGTTTGCGCTCCCTCACTTAATGCCGAAAACCGCGACGATTTCTCCAATATTGCGAGATTGCGTTTCCGTTCGAGTAAAAATGACGACTGCATTCCGGATTGGCCGCAATGGCTAGCCACTTCAACCATGGATGGAAAGCCGTCTGGACCAGAAATCGGCTTTTCTGACGAAGCACATACCATTCAAGCCGCAATTGCGGGTCAAGGAGTTGCACTTTCAAGTGTTGCCCTTGTTGCGGATGCTCTCGACGAAGGATTGCTTCGCGTGCCTTTCGGCCCGGCAGTGGATGGTCGTGATTTCTATCTGCTCTCAGCCTTAGGTTCTTGTGAACATCCCGCAGTCGTGATGGTAAAAAATTGGCTTAGGGAAGAAGCGCGATTATTCGTGGCCAAACATTCAAATTATTTTTCATAGGATGCCCCTAAGACTAGAGATTAAATCTGTCAGCTCAAAAATAGTTCTGCTCATAGCTCGCGTCATGTGTACAAGGCGGTTATCAATTCATCTCCAATGATGGTGTCTTGCTCGCCAAAAGAATTATTTCGTGGTGCCTACTCTATCCAATTCACAGGCCGCGTTGTTTTCTGAAATCCCACGCGACCCCGTTCCCATGCACTGTCGCAGCAATCTGCTGCCCTAGCCGCTGTTCGATTACTGGCCGCCACGGCACTAGACTGAATTCCTTGCCATGGTCCAGGAGCGCGTAGCGGCCACTCACAAGCATCAAGGAGCGCCGGTAGATGCCGACCACCCTTTGCCCATCCGCAATCGGACGATGCTCCAGGCCGGTTGCAATGGCAATTCCTTCGGCAGCTTGCGCGATCTCCCGATTGCGCAGCGTGCTCAGCAGGTTGCGTGCGAGGATGACACGCTGCCCACGCCGCTGCGCCAGTCCCTGTTCTTCGAGGAAGTCGATGCGCTGCTGCAAGGCCTGCTTGGCATCACCGCCAAAGCCGAGGTCGCCCATCCCACGGCCGCCGCCGATCAGTTGCTGGTCCAGCCAGGTGGCCCCAATCACGCGGGCCTGACGCTCAATTGCAAGATGCGATTTCAGTTGCACCGCCACGTCGCCCAGCCGCTGCACGTCGTACTGGCGGCCACGCTCGGCCAGGTCGTCCGGCACCTTCCAGAGTCCATCGGCCACGCGCTCCACGATGCCGGCGCGGCGCAGGGCCTCCAGCCGGCGGACATGGGCAGCGACAACCTCCTGCGGATCGCGTCCGGCCTTGGCCCGGCCCTGTTCGATGGCCAGGTGATGGTCGGCGCGGTACAGGCCATCGCTCGCCAGCGCGGCGATGTTCTTGTCGGCCGCGCGTATGTTGGCCGAATCCTTCACTTCCACCACCGCGCCGGTGGGATAGTTCGCCAGCTCGTCGCGGGCGTTCAGTGCGACGTAGTGGGCCTTGCCATCCACACCGTCGATGACCAGATAGCCACGGTCGTGCAGCTCGTCGGCCAGCCCCTTCGCAGCCACGCGGCCGAGGATGCTGCGGCCACCTCCATCATCATTCTGGCTCGGCTCGAACACTGCCAGCTCGCGCTGCTGGCCGCTCATGGCGCGCTGCATAGTGCGGATGATGTCGCCACGCACGCCCAAGGCGCGCAAGGTCTTCTCAGCATCGGCATGGACGGCCCAGATGCCGGGCTGCATTTCGTCGGCCAGGCCCAGCCGTTGTAAGCGTTGCAGCCGGCCGATCAGCAACAGACGCTGGCGTTGCAGCACCGGTGCGTTGAACTGTTCGATCTGCACTCGGCCATCGTCGCCGGCTTCGCGTTGCAGGGTGCGATCCAGGTTCGTCCACCGCTCCTGTTCCACCTCGCGCCCCAACGTCTGCTGGATCTCCAGTTCGGTGCGCGGCCCCAGCCATTCGGTCGCCAGTTCGGCGGCCCGGTGGCGGAAGCCGTGGGCGATGTAGTCGCCGGCGATGATGAGGTCTTTGCCGGTGTCGTCGCGCCCGCGCACGATCAGATGGGTGTGCGGGTTGTCGGTGTTCCAGTGATCGACCGCCACCCAATCCAGCCGCGTGCCCAGGTCGGCTTCCATGCGGTTCACCAGATGCCGGGTATAGGTGCGCAGGTCGTCCAGTTCCGCGCCGTCTTCCGGGGAAACGATGAAGCGGAAATGGTGCCGGTCGTCCTGGCAGCGTTCCTTGAAGGCATCAAGGTCGGCTTCATCGGCCTGTGGCCCGTAGGCCCGGCCCGGTTCGCCATCGCGGCCCGCGCCATCGCGCTCGATATAGCGCAGATGTTTCGCCAGCGACTGTGGGCTGGCGTTGCGCTGATTGACCAGCAGCGTCTTGATAGTCACGCGCCGCGACATGGGGGTCAGCTTCCCGCCTGCGAAGCGCGCCGCCGTATGGCCGCGCCCCAAGCGCGAGCCGGGCCGCTGGCCTTGGCCGCCGGACGCGGCGGAATGGCGCACCGCCGACTTCCCGCCGCTGGCCTTGCCCGTCTGCTTGAGCACCTTGGAAACGAAGCTCTGGCCTTGGCCGTTGCCCCGGTTCTTCGGGGCGCTCGGGCGCACCCGGAAATCGTCGTCGCGGCGGTCGGTCATGGCTGTGCTCGCTGCAAGCTCTGGCGTGTCCTGGCGTGCGAAGCACGCGGACATGCCTGCATTGGCGCGACCCTCGCGCCGAACGCGGCACGGCGGCGAAGCCGCACCGTGCCACGCCACCCCCATGTGCAGACAGGCTTTCGATGCGGCCAGGTGCCGCGTCCTTTTGTCTTGCCTTCCGCCTTTGCCTTCCGCTGTCGCTCCAGGCACCGGCGGCCCGGCGGCGCTGCTGCGTGAGCAGCCAGCGCGCCGGCGAATGCGCCGATGGCCATAGGCCGGGCGCGTTCGAAGCAAGACGCCTGCACGTTGGACGGCTGCGCCGGATGCTGCGCGACGTGCGGTGCGAATGCACCTGCACGGCAGGCGCGGCGACATGGCGGCAGCAGCGAGAACCACATGCCCGATGGCACGCCGGAGCGCAGCGAATTGGCGGCCATCATGGGCGTGTCTCCAGCCAGATCGGGCGCGCGACGCCGATCACGGCGAATGCGCTGACCGGCCCGAAATAGCGGCTGTCGAACGATGCCGGATTCGTCACGCTCAACAAGAACAGTTCGCCGGGTTCAAGGCGGCGGCAAAGCTGCAAGGACGGTAGCGCCCGGCCCAGCCGGTCGGCAGGCAGCACGGCGGCCGAAGGCACGCCGTCGATGTAAACGAGGCCCCCCGAAATGCACACCTCCTGCGGCGCGACCGCGCCCACACGTTTGAGCAGCGGCACGCGCATCGGCAGGTAGCCGCGTTGCGCAGCGAGCGCGGCGGCCGTAGCCGGAAGCGGCACCAGCACGATGCTGTCCACGGACAACGGACGTGGCAGCGAGACGGTGCGCGGGTCGAACGGTTCGACGCGATACCAGCCGACCGCCACGCTGTCGGACGGGTTGTAGATCACGCGCGGCGGTGGTGTGCCGAAAGAGGCCCAGGCCAGTGCGGCAAAGCCGAAAATGGACAGGCCCGCCAGCACGAGGCGGGCGCGCAGGCGCGAGCGAGGACGCGGCGCGGAGCCGGTCGCGGGAATCATGGTCATGGCAATGCCCTCCCGGCCAGCCAGGCGGCGTGCCGTTCTGTGGTGTATTCGGGGAGCGGCGAGCGCGCCGCGAGCCGGTTGCCCAACGTGCGCCAGTACGCGGGCGACGCGGCAGCGGGTGCGATGCCCAGCGCCTCGATAGCGTCGATGCGTTCCAGCACGGCTCGCACGTTGGCATTGCCTTCGGCGTGCAGCAGCAGGCGCGCGCCCGGCTGCACGCCGGGGATGCGCTGCACGGCATCCAGCGGCGTGGCGGTCTGCATCACCATGAGCTGCCAGCGCACGGTGCCGTAATCGTTGGCCTGCCAGCGGATGCGGCAGAGCATCGCACCCGGCAGGAACACCGCGCAACGTCGCCAGCGGTCGAGCTGGAGCGTGCGCGCCGGTTCACCGAAGCGCAGGTAGAGCTTGAAGCGATGTTCGAGGTGGGCCAGCGAAACGCGCGTCAGTGGCACGTTGCCGGCCTGCCCGGCGAGTGTCGCAAGCGCAGGCAACGGCGCAGCCGGTGCCTCGTTCGCGGCAGGCAAAGCGGATGCGGTCATGGTGTGTTCTCCCTGCGGTTCTCGGGAAACTCCCGCTCCAGCAGGCCACGCAGCAGATCGGCCACGGTCACGCCTTGGCCGAAGGCGGCGATCTTGATGCGCGCCCGCATGGCGGGCGTGATGTCGAGGGTGAGGCGAGCCGTGTAGAGGTCGCCCTTGCCCAGCGCCTCGGCGTCGCCCTGGCGAATCCACGCCTCGGCGTGCGGATTCGCAGGCGGACGTGCGCCGATGCCGACGCGCTTGCCAGTGCGTTTGCTGTTGGGTGGCTGCTGCGCTGTCATGTCGGCCACCGCAGCAGTTCGTCCACCAAGGCGGTGATTTCGCGGGCGGCGGCGCTGTCGGGTGCCGTCTCGCGTGCGAGCCGACCAGCGGCCACGCTGTCGGCGAATACGATGCGCTGATGCACTTCCGAGCGCAGCGCGGGCAGCGGCTGTTCGGCGAGCGATTGCCGCGCCTCGCGGCCGATGATGGTGGTGCTGACGCGCCGGTTGATGACGAAGGCCGCGCGCAGCGCAGGCCGGAACACCTGCGCCTCACGGATCAGCGAAACCATTTCCGAACTGGCCCAAAGGTCGTAGGGGCTGGGCTGCACCGGGATCAGCACGCGCTCGGCCGCCAGCAGCGCGGAGCGCGCCAAGGCGGCGATGCGCGGCGGCCCGTCGATGATGACGTGATCGGCCCGCCTGGCGAGTTCTGGCGCTTCCTGATGCAGTGTTTCGCGTGCCAGGCCCACGGCGCTGAACAGCCGTGGCAAGCCTTGCTGGCTTCTGCGCTGCGTCCAGTCCAGCGATGAACCCTGCGGGTCGGCATCGAGCAGGACGACATGCTGGCCGCGCATCGCCAGCTCGCCCGCGATGTGCGTGGCGAGCGTGGTCTTGCCGACTCCGCCTTTCTGGTTGAGTAGAGCGAGGATCATGGCGCAGCCCTCCGTGTTGGAAAGCCGGGCTTTGCCTGCCGTGCAAAACGCCGTTCGCCGTGCCGTTGGGTGGTTGTCCACCGAAACGGCGCGCTTCTACTAAAAGTTATGTATTTCTTGTTAGATAAGTTAGAGGGAACGCAAACCCGCGCCGTTATTGGCTTTCCGGCGTTTTCGTACTCCTGATAGCACGATAGGCGTACTCCTGATAGCACGATACCCGGTACTCCTGATAGCACGAGGCTATTCACACCTTTTCCCGCAGTTATCCCCGTGCCGTGTGCAGCACGGGCCGGAAGGTCAGCAGCTCCGTTCCGTCGTCCGGCATTCGCTCGATGCCCAGGACGTAGCCGGGCAACGACTGCCGCGCCACCAAGGCACGTAGGTCGTAGGCGAAGTCGGAGAAGCGCGCCGCGCTGCCCGACTTGCGGTGCAGGTGCCGGAAGTCGAATTGCCAGCCGTCCGGTTGCTTGCCGCCGTGCTTGCGCACCAAGCGGTACAGCCAGCGTTCGATGCCGCCTTTCAAGCGGAAATAGGCTGGGTCGATGGTCAGCACCAGGGCAGCGTCGAGCACGCCCGCATAGAACCAGTCCGGCAGGATCAGTTCGATGCCCTGCGGCACGCCGCTGGCATCGGCCAGCTCCTTCCACTCGTTGATCCACGAGAAGCGATGCAGTCGCCTTCCCGTGGTTTCTCGGATGGACGTGGCCACCGTGGTCGATTGCAGCCGGTCGAGCGCGGCTTTCAGGCGCAGATAGTCGTTCAAGGACGTGCCGCGCCCGATGAAGCGCAGGATTTCGTAGGGCGTGGCGCGTATCCAGCGTGACGGGCGAATGCCCGCGTCGCGCGCTTCCACGATCTGCGAAGCAGCCCATATCAGCACGTCGGCATCCCATATCGTTGCGATGCCATGCTCGGCCGTGCCTTCCACGCGGATGGTGATACCGCCGGCGCGGAAGTCGATCGGCGCGACGCGCCGCGACTTCGCCAGCGAGAAGAACGGAAAGGCCATCAAGTCCTGGCTGTCGCGCGGTGCCATGTCGCCCGGCAGCGCGCGGAACAGATCGAGCTGTTCGCGCTGCGGCAAGGCTTGCCCTGACGGGCTGGACATGGCGACGGCCACCCACGCGCCAGCGATCAGCGGCCATCACGGTAGTCGCCCGCGTGACGTTCGGCATATTCCGGGTCGGAAGTCGCCTCGTAGCTGCGCTGGTCGGCCCAGGCATCGAGGTCAGACACGGCGTACATGACGCGGCGGCCGAACTTGCGGAACTTCGGGCCGCCGCCGATCACGCGCTGCTTTTCGAGCGTGCGGGGCGAAAGGCGCAGGTACTCGGCGGCTTCGTCGTTAGTCAGGTAGCGTTGGGGCTGCGCAGGCGCAGCGACAGCAGCGGCGGCAGGCTGCAAGGGAGCGGGTCGCATGGGATGTACCTCCATCAAGCCCGGCCACACCACGCGGCCGGATAGAGGCACTTTCAAGAAAGCGAGGCTTCTTGCTAAGGGACGATCTGCGGAGGACGCAAAACGTCCCCCCTACTGCAATGGCAGCAGCGGAAGCTGTGCCAGGCGGCGATAACCGCCGCGCATCAGTGCATCGCCACGGCTCACCAGCCGCCGCACGCGGGCGCGCAAGGCGCTGTCCTTGTGCCAGTCGGCCGCGACAGCATCCGCGCCGAACAGCCCTTCGGCCACTTCGCGCAAGGACGCACCCGCCAGGGTCGCGTCGAGCGCCTGCAAGGTGTGCAGTTCCAGCACCGCGGCCGACGTGGGCCGGGAACGGGCCGCCGCCGCAGGCGCGGCAACCGTGGCGGCGGCCAGGGCATCCAGCTCGGCCGCGAGCGTGCGATAGCGCGCGCAGGGCGTGGCGCAGGCGCGGGTGGCGTAGAGGTAGGCCATGCCGTCTTCCAGGCCCGGCGCAAGCGCGAGCCGAAGGCAGCAGCCGGGCCAGTGCGACACCAGCACCAGGCGCTTGCCATCGTGGATCAGTTGCTTGCGCCCAGGCACGCGCCAGAACTCGAAGGCATGGGCCTCGGGCGGTGGGTCGACATCCGGGTAAAGTTGCACCACGGCATCGTGATCGGGGAACCAGGCTGGATGCGCGTCGCGCGCATCCAAGGCCGGATCTTCCAGCAGGCGCAGGCCCCACGCCTGCGCTGCGTCCGGCCGGCGACGACGGTGCAGCCAGTCGAGCCGATAGCCGGGATTTCGGCGCAGGTATTCCCACGCCAGCGCAGGGTCGTCAAGATGCAGAACGTAGAGATAGGCAGCTGTCGGATACCAGTGTTCAGCGCTGCGATCAGTCATGGCGAAACCTCCCTCTGTTTGGGATGCGTCGCCACGATTTCCGCGATGCGGGAGCTATCGAAATGCCATTAGGTCGTCATCAAAATTGGTTAAGCTGTAACTGTCGGTGTCAAGACCGTTTGGCTCCTGCGTGTTGCGGAAATCGTCTGAATGCGACGGCTACGCCGTCAGGAAAATGACGCGCAGCACCGAACACCGTGCCGCAGCCCGCGCCAAAGATCAGGACTGTTTTCAACAGGATCGCACCACTTCGGTGCAAGAATGCGGATTCAGACCTGCACGGTCTTGACCAAGATTGAAGTAGTCACGATGCGCCCCGCGTGGCCGGGCCGCGCTGGTTTTCATCAATCCGTGATCGCGCCGTTCTCCTGCGCCAGCCGGACGTATTCCGATAACGGACGCACCGCCTGGAAATACCGATCCCGCCGCACCGGCAGCTTGCGCGGCCCGACGATGCCCGCCAGGTCGGACAGCTTGACCGTCCCGAGCGCAGGCATCCCGATACCGAAGTCGATCAGGCCGTAGGCCGTGTCGCCATCCGCAGGATCGAGCGACACCAGCAGCCAAGTCACATGCGCGTCCGGGGTGAACAGGCGCACCACGGGCAGCGGGTCGAGCCGCTGCCCAGCGGCGAGCGCCGCCCCGTGGGCCAGCAGCCGGGCGCGTTCATCGGCGGTGACAAGCGGCAGGGTCACGGGCAGCCTCCCCACGAAACCGACGATGCGCGGATGCGCTCTTGAGCCAAAGCACAGAACCGTCGAACCGAATCTGTGCATTCGTGTGGAAGCACGGATGTGCAAGCCATCGCATCCGTAGAAGGACGGAAGCACCGAAGCGGAATTGTCGGAAGCCGGAAAGACACGGATGCGATTCCCCGGTTCTGTCGGAATCCGGGGATACGGATTTCCGTAAAAGCACGAAAGCGGCCTCTCAGCCATGAATGAACACTATAGATTGTAGCCCTATAGGATGCAATGGGTTGTCATCTTGGTTTTAAGAGGAAACCATAGGTGGCGGCAAAGTACTCATTGGCGAAGGCGTTGAAGACGGTCAGGAAGGCGCGTGGCTTGAGCCAGGAAGCGTTCTCCGACGTGTCGAGCCGCACCTATATGAGTACGCTAGAACGCGACCTGAAAAGTCCGACCCTACACAAGCTGACCGAGCTGTGCGAGGTCATGGACGTGCATCCGCTCACGTTGTTGACGCTGGCCTTTGCGGGCGACAGCACGCACAAGGCTGACGAGTTGTTGGCGCAGGTGCGCCAGGAACTTGAGGCGGTACTGAACTCTGATGGAGATTGAGAAGCGACATGGCATATCGAAATGGAAACTACACCGCCTTTTACGTTGCAGAGCCATTCCATCCCAGCTCGCTAGGTGCCAATGCGACGAAGGATTTTCAGTATTACAACACCCTACGGATGTGGAAAGGCGCTGATGCGACGTTCCCCTTCGTTGATTCGCACGACAAAACTTACAGTGTCCGCGATGGCAGCGATTGGGAATACACACTGAAACCCAGGCTCAGGGAGCGCCTTCGGAGCTCGAAGAACATTATCCTCATCTTGAGTTCGATCACGACGAATTCCCGCGCCCTTCGAGAAGAAATCGACTACGGGATCAACGATCAAGGGCTTCCTGTCATTGTCATCTATCCCGAATATGCCACCAAGGAAAGTCTGCTTGTCGGCGGATCATTGAAGCAGGCGGTCAAGAACCTGTGGGGAAATCTTCCCGTGTTCCGGGATTCGATGAACAAAGTCCCGACGCTTCATGTTCCGATGAATAAAGAGCTCATCAAAAAATCCTTGCAGGACGGCGAGTTTATGGTTGGGAGCATGAAGGCCCCAGGCACCTACAGATACAACCCATAATCAATCGACATATCGGAGCGAATGATTCACGTCATGGCGAAGGTCAACTTTTTTGACAAGCGGGTCATCAAGAAATTCCTTGAGATCACCGCTGTCGTCAGCGGTACGCTGTCATTCATAGTTATTTTTGTTGACGTTCCTGCCGAGTGGAAGCTAAAGGCTGGCTTGGCTTTCTTGGCAATACTGGCACTCACCTACGTGGGGATATGGCTCTGGTCGAACAACCTGAACAGTATCGACATAAATGTTGAGGGGAGCGATGTCGCGATCAAGACCGGCGACATTTTCCACCAGCCGGGATTGAAGGCAATTGCCTTCAATGAGTATTTCGACACTCAGGTGGACAACAAGATAATTGGCGAGACTTCTCTCAACGGAGTTTTCATCCAGAAGCATCTCGGCGTTCCGATTTCCGAATTAGACCGCTACATCGAGGAATACGCTTTTGATGAAAGTGAAGTCCTGGAGGAGAACGAGGCAAGGAAACACGGTAAGAAGAAAAGGTATCAGATAGGCACGATTTGCCTGTACAAAGACTATCTCCTGACCGCGTTCTCCAAGTTCGATGAGAACAACAAGGCGCTACTAACGATGCCGGAGTACCTTGAGTTCCTCATTAATTTCTGGGACAAGGTAAACAACGTGTACGCCCAGCAAAGCGTATCGACAACAATCTTTGGATCAGGAATCACGCGAATCAAAGGACACAAGAATATTTCCGACGAGGATCTACTGAAAATCATGCTGTGGACATTCAGAATCAGTGAGATGCGATTCAAATATCCCGCGAAGCTGACCATCGTGATCCACAAAGACAAGATCGACCAGATCAATCTTCTCGATATCAAATCCGCCAGGAACGGCGTGTAGTTTTCAATGGCGGTTCGGAGCGAGCCCACTTTGCAGATGCTGGCCGGGCCGATCAGGCACAGCCGATTCGGCGGCATCGAGGGGCGCCAAGCCGTGCGCGGCGCGGATAGTCCGCAGGGCTTTCCCCTGGAGGCAAGCGCAGCGCCGCAGGCGCGAAGGCGTGAGGGATTGAAGCCGAATGGCCGTGACGACAAAGACGGCACGGGGCGCAGCCCGAAAGCCCGGCGGCGCTTTGCGCCGACACGCTCAAAAGTCTAAGAGCACAACAAGGGGCTCATTCTGGGAAATAGCAGGCACTATTTCCAAATAGATTTTATTTGCCGATGCCTACAGATTCGCCAACGAAATGGGATAACCCTGAGCCGCCATTTCCTTTGCCAGAAGTGGCCCTGCATCCTTTTGCAGATTGTCCTTGAATGGGATATAGAGCAACCCTTGGATGTCGGATGGGCGCTCCATATTGTCTTGTTGCTTCATGAGAATGGCAACGTTCTTACGACCGAGCAGCGTAAGCATCATGCCCAATTCCATCACAACATTTTGGCGCGCACGGAACGCCTTTTCGTCTTCGTGACCAGCGCGGTAGCCCTCGTCGTCGGGCGTGGCCAGCACCACAGCAAACTTTACTTCTGCCGTGTACTTTTCCAATTTCTCGATGATGGTCTGCCCTTCCGAAGGAAGTTGATCCAAGATCAACGGCTCAAGCCTCCAGCGGCGCAGCATCGCTTCAAGCTCGGTTCGGGCGGCATTATCGTGCCCATAAACCACGAATACCTTGCTGAGCATTGGCTTAGCAGCAGCGCCATTCTGTGGAGCTGGTGCCGCAGCCTGTGCAGGTTGCACGCCGAGGCAAGCCTTTACCGCCTCTTGGTTCTTGCCCTGAACATTGAAATTACCGGTGTGGTAGCTATTGACGATTGCACCATTTTGCAAACGAAGTTGTGTGCCAGTGCCGTTCGCAAGTGCCGTCTCATTCGCAATCTGAAGATTGCCGGCCTGTAGGCAGGCCTTAATTTCGTCGAGAGTCATCGCCATTCCTTCTAAGCTCCCCAAATCGCTTTTTTCGCAGCTTCGCTAAGTACATCGACAACAATGTCGCGCACGCCAGATGCAACCGAAGCGCCGACCTTCGTCATCACCTTCTTGAATCGAAGGGATGCAACTTGAGTTTTTGGACTGTCTTTGGTCAATTCCGTCAAATCGGTACGGAACTGCTGGACTTCTTCTGGCGACAGCTCTGCGCCTGCTTCCACTAGCTCAACAGCGCCAGCAATCTTGCGTTCAGTCCAAGGGAATCGGCTACCGCAGTTGTGGCAGAACGAGGGAGGCTCGTAATCACCACCCAAGCCGAAAACGCCTTCAACGTAGAAATCGCCGCGAATGGATGCGCTGCACGAAGGACACTGCATGATGGTCTCTTCACCGCACTTAGAGCAGAACGCCTCTTGAAGCTCGGGATTCTGATCAGCGGCTGTTGTTGCGACATGCCCGTTAGGACAAACCTGTGCGACCCGATATGTCCCCATTGCGCTCCCTTGTTATTTATGCCGATAGATACGGCGTTGGTCAAATCAAGGGATTGTAAAGCAGCAGCGTGGAAATTGGAGGCATGGATGACACCGGGCGCGGCCACTGCCGCGCCCGGATTTTTGCACTCACTGCGCCCAGGGCGCGGTGCTGATCGGGCTATTCCTTCGTCTCGATGAGCCACCACACGGCACGCGGCAAGGCGCGACCCGTGATGGGGTGAATGTCGGTCAGGTCGGCGCGGGCTGACCAGCCAGAGGGCGGCCGGTAGCCGCGCACGTCGCCTTCGCCGTGCCAGCGGCGGGCGCGTATCGTGCCGGGGGCATAGATCGCCGCCATGCGGGGGCGGCTGGTGGTGTAGGTCATGGGTGTTCTCCTTCCAGCAAAGCGCCCCGGTCGAGGCCGGGGCGCTTGCTTTTGCACGGGTCAAGCGGCTAGCGCCACGGAGGGTTCATCTGCTGTTGCCTCGGCATCCTCCGGGGCGTCGTCCTGCTCCTGTGGTTCTGCCTGCGTGGCGTCCGGCCCTTCGGCCTTGAAGATGGCAGGCATCCAGCCCGTGCCGTCTGCCAGCCGCTCGGCTTCGCTGGCAATGTCGGCCTTCTTCAACTTCGCCAGCCGGGTGACGTGCGACGGGGCGAACCGCTCCACGGCTTCCAGAATTGCAGCCTTCGGCACATGCCGGAAATAGCCCTCATTGGTGGGCTTCCACCATGCGGCCATGTCCAGCCTCACGGCCTGCGCGAGTTCTTCGCCCGGCTGCTGCCGTGTGGTGCGGGGTGTCACCACGTCCACCGTGACGGCCACGCATACCGCCAGCAGCCGCACCAGTTCGTCTTGGGACTTCGCCAGCAGCGCGGCGAACAGTTCGGCGCTGTCCTCCGGCAAGGCTTCGCCCGCCACCTGTTGGAACTCGCGCAGCGCGACGGCGGCGGGGGATTCCGGCCAGTCGGGGGCCATGCCTTCCAGCCGGTCTTGCACTTTCAGGCTCACGCCCAGCGGCAAGTCGTGGCCGTGGTAGCCGCCTTGCAGCACCGTTTGCACCATGCCATGCACCAGCGCAGCCAGCGCCACTTGCGGATGCCGTGCCACTTCGATTTGCAGCGCGGCGGTGCGGTGGGCGCTCAACCGTTGCGCCAGCCGGTCGGACATGGCGGCGGTCTTGGGCTGCCCTTCGCTGTCTCCGTCCTCGCCCTCGTCGTCGTTCCCAGCATCCTCGCCGCTGAACCCTTGGCGCAGGCGTTCCAGCGTGCGCAGCGCCTTGGCTTCGGCCTCGCGCAGCAGCCCGCGATAAATCACGGCCTGACCGTTGCGGTCGGTGGTGACGATGGCACCGGCTGCGGCCTTCACGGTCGGGCCGTACTCCTGCAAGCCATCTTCCAGCGCCTGCAACTGCTCGCCCAGGGCTTCGCCTTCTTCCTGCAAGGCATCGGCCTCTTCCTCGTCGTCGGCGTCCAGCGCGTCATCCACGGCTGCGGCCAGTTCGTGCAGCTTGGTTTGCAGCTTCTCGATGCGGGCTGCTTCGCGCTTGGTCGGCTCGCGCCGCTCCCTCGGCGCACGCTGGAAGGCGTGCAGGTCGGCATGGGTCACGGCGGGCGTGGCATCCACCCACGCCCAACCTTCGGCCTTCACCTCGGCGGCGATGCCTGCCAGCTTGTCTTGCGCCAGCCGTTCCAGCAGCGCGGCATCGGTCAGATACACGCCCGCATCGCCTTCCGCGAACAGGTCGCGGCGGATGCCGCCGCCTGCGGTTTCATAGCTGTCCAGCCCTACGAAGCGCACCAGCGGATGCCGGTAGCCGTCAATTTCCCTTTCGGTGAGGCGGTCGCGCAGCGCGGACGGCTGGCGCTGCCACGTTGGGGCGTCATAGAAGGCGCTTTCCTGCGCGGCGTGGTCGTCGGTGATGGCAAGGGCCATCAACTGGTCGAGCGTCACGGCTTCGGCGCGGTAGTCGGCCAGCAGGCGCGGCGACACGTTCGCCAGCTTCAAGCGGCGCTGCACCACCAGCGGGGACACGCTGAAATCGGCGGCTATGTCCTCGATGGGTCGGCCTTCGGCCACCAGCGCGGCGAATGCCTCGAACTGGTCGGCGGGGTGCATGGCTTCGCGTTGCACGTTCTCGGTGAGGCTGGCCGTGCGGGCGGTGCCATCGGCCACCAGCAGGCAAGGCACGTCCCATTCCTTGCTGATGCGGTGCTTCTTCGCCAGCAGCTTCAACGCGGCCAGCCTGCGGCCACCGGCCACCACTTCGTAACACTCGCCATCGGCGGCGGCAATCACGATGAGGTTTTGCAGCAGGCCGACACGCTGGATGCTGGCGGCGAGTTCGGGGATGGACATGCGCGGGGTCTTGCGCACGTTGCGGCCAGCAGGACGCGACACCAGCCGCGACAGCGGAACCAGAATCAGGTTCTTGGTCGGGTCGGCTGCTTCCAGCGGGATCGCGGCGGCGGTGTTGAGGGCGCGGGCTTCGGTTTGGGTAATGGCGTTCATGGTGATAACTCCTATGGGGTTCAGGGATACAGCAGCGAGAGAAGCGGCAAGGGCTGCTGCCTGCCCCTGCCGCGTGGGGAATCAGGCTTTCAACTGGCGCAGGCCATCGGCCAGCATCCAGAGGGCACGATTGAGGCGCACATCGGAATCAATGCCCTGCACCGGGCGGGTTTGCTGGCGGCGTCCGCTGGCGCTGCGGCCATGCAATCCGCCTTTGGTCAGGTTTTCTTGGGTGCGGTTGAACACGCTCCACAAGTCCGGGCGGCGGTCATCGAACCGGCGCGGCATCAGGATTTGCGATTCGGTGATGGGCGCGGACTTGTTGTCGGTGGGGTCGTACTTCAAGGCCAGCGCGGAACGGGCGAACACTTCGGCTTCGCCTTCGTCCAGCGTGATAGCGCGCATGGCATCGCGGGAATCCTTCACCCGGTCGAAACCGCGCAAGACTTCATAAGCGCCTTCGATGACATGCCCGGAAACGTCACCTTTGTGGGGCACGCGCACATCGGCCACGGTGTCGCCGCAGACGAGGCCATTGCTGCACACGAACCGGAACATGCCGGCCAGCATCTGATAGCTGCTCGTCCCGTCATGGGAATTGAGCAACACGATTTCATTGGCTTCCGCGCCGTTGATCTGGCTGGCGTGGCGCAGGCGCAGCATGTGTTTGGTGTGCTCGCGCTTGCCTTCGTCGCGCACACGGGTCTGCGTCACCATGAAAGGCTGGAAACCTTCTTTGCGAAGCTCGGCCAGCACGGCGGCGGTGGGGATATAGGCGTACCGCTGCGAACGGCTTTCGTGCGGCGCGTCCGCGAAGATGGACGGCGCTACGCGGTAAATCTGGTCATCGGTCAGCGGGTAGTCGCTGCGCAGCGAGGGGGAGCGGGAAGCGAATTGGGATGCGAGTTGCATAGTCTTTCTCCTGACGAAAAGGGTTTGCTGTTCAAACCGCACACCGGATTCCTAGATTCGGAGCCCAGCCTTTCGGCTGTTCGGTGCGGTTGGCACGAGGAACCCGGTTGGCCCTGTTGCCACCGTCTTTCCTGAGTTCATCGCCCGCGACGGTCAGGAGCCCACGGACGTGAGCCGTCAAGGAGAAAAGCGTCAGGGTGGTGCGGCCCGCAGGCGCAGCCGAGGACACGGCCTGGCGCGCCTTGACGGCACGCGGCCACGGGCTACAGTCGCGAGCAAGGTGATGGAGTCAGGGAAGACGGCTGGACATGGCAACGGCCGCCCCTGTGTGCTGAGCCGTACGCAAGCGAAGCGCGCAGGCCTGGATCTGGAAGCCGGGCCGAAGGCGTCAGGGATGTGGAAGGCTGGCGGACGCCAGTCCCGTCAGGGATGAGCGAATAGCGAACTTGGAGCAGCGCGATCCGCGAAGCGGAGACGCCCCTACGGTGCTTTCTGCGTCATCCAATAAAATTGGCCGTATCTTTTTTCTTCAATCGCCAGTTTTCGGAAAAATCAGGGTTTTCGGATGATCGAATTTACGGACAACGACATTCTCAAGTTGGACGAACGCTTTGCACAGGAAGACGTCCCATTCCATGCCCGCCCATTCCGTGCGGCGATGGAAATTCTTGGCGATCGGTTTTCCATCGGGGTCGGCGGCAATCCCCAAGTGCGCGAGATCGAGCAGGCATATGAGCGGCTGATTCCCGAAGTCAAATTCACCTGGCCAGGCATGGGGACAGGCTTTGCCGCATCGGTGGATCGTGTCAGGAAAGTAACGATTGGCGTTGTCTTTGGAACCGTCAACATAACCGTCGATAAGGGGCTGGGATTTTCAGGTCATCAGGAATGGGCTGCCTGGTGTCGCGGCGACCGCAAGATCGCAGAAAGATCAGCGTTCGCTTTTGCTGACATGCACGACCTTGTGTACGGCATTAATCGCGGGGCACAACACAAAAATGCCTCGACATTCTGGGGTCTTGCAGCCGAGCAACTGAAACTGGTTTCCGAAAGTCTTTCCCAGTCCGGTTCGATTGGCAGCGCAGTTCTGCAACCCATCTGCCTGACTGCCGAACTGGCAATGAAAGGCACGCTGTTACATCTTGGCGTGCCGGAGAAGGACTTAAGAAACCCTAAATTATTTGGCCACAACTTGAACAAGCTCGGCGAAAGAATGACCAAAGATAGCAGCCACAGGGATGATGCATTGCTCTTGCCGGCACTGAACAAGTTTCCTGACTATGTAGGTGATCGCTACAAGGAAACACAACTGACCCGGCTGGAGATTATTGCCTTGGCCTTGGATGCCCAGTTTGTCGCCGCTTCGGCCGTGAGGCGCATTTCTGGCGAGGACATGGCAAGTCAGATGGAAGCCGCAGCAGGCCCGCGTGGAAATTTCTTTCCGTGAGCAACTATAAGCAAGCGCACCGTCCGTAAGGGCGGCGCGCTGCGTGGTCGCCACGATCAGTGCGCGACCATCGACTGCAACTGCTCGATCACGCTGGGTTCGACGAACACGCACGGCTGCTTGTCCGCGATCGGCACGTTGAACACGCGAGCGAAAACCTCGCGCTTCAGGTGCGCCAAGCGCCCAGTCCGGTACGCCTGTTCGGGCTTCATCCGATCAGCGTCAGACGGCGAGCCGCTGCGCTGCGGATCGCATTCGACTAAGGCGACAAAGCCATCGTCGGACAGCTTCTGATATTCAGGGCACAAGCCCCAGCCTGTCGCCGTGTGGTGCCCCATGCTTGATTGCACCGGTGACAAAGCGAGTGCCGCAGACCAGGCAAATGTGGTGTTCGAGGGAAACGTACGATTTGTCGTTCATGACGATCTCCGGTTGCACGGGCGGAATTGCCCGGAACCGTCGCCAGCACGGCGCAGCGCAGCAGTCAGGGGTCAAGGACGGCCCCGGCCGCAAGCGTGCTTGCACGCGCAGCCCTTGACGGCGAGAACGCCGTGGTACGGTGAAGGGAACAGCAAGACCTCCCAGCCAACTCCAACGAAGGCACGGACAGGCAAGCGGAGCGCGCAGGCCCGATAGAGGGCCGAAGGCGTCAGCGATGTGGAAGGCTGGCGAACGCCAGTCCCGTCAGGGATGAGCAGATAACGAATCTGGAGCAGCGCGATCCGCGAAGCGGAGACGCAGCCATGTACTTCGCTTATTATCTATTCGTATAGATTTGATGCTTTCAGCCAGTATGCCGCACTCGACCATTGACTATGAAGACGCTGAATATCACTGATGAGGTAGTGCTTCTATTGGTTCCCCTGTGGAATTCCATAGATAAGTTCGATTTAGCCTTTTGGAGAAAAAGATGATTTCCGACGATTTGATTGAAAAAACAAAACAATCCCTTAATTCCGCATTGAAGACTATTCAGCCATGCAGCCAAGATGAGGCAATGAAGTCAATAAGATCAAAAACCCAGATGGCAACGGGGAAATCATTGAAAGTAGCGGACGTAAAATCATATTTCCTCCTGCTAGATGCCATTTACAACAGTGACAAGAAAATAAGTCAAAGATTCAGCAGGGAAACCGTATATAAAATTATTGATGAGTGCGTTTTCTCAAGGGGATTTCTGGAAAAAGATTTCTCCAATGAAGATGCCTTGTCGCTAATAAAGACATTCACAGACGCTATGCCAGAAAACGTCAAGATATTTGCACCAATATCAGGATTGAGGTTGGACAAGAACAAGACGGCGATCATCGGGCCTTTTGAAATCGGTTTTTCCTCGAAGCTAAAAATGCCAATCTCAAATGAGGATGGATACTATATATGCTCAGAAATAAAAAATAGCTACGATAATTCAAAGTCTATTGCTCTCGCCCATGAGGAGTTTCAGGAGTTCATCAATCTAATATTCTTCATGGCTGGAAAGAAAGATAATTCAATTTTCATAAAAACGGGACTTCCTTCCTATCCTAGCTACACGCACCACCAAATGTATGTCGAGACTAGCTCATATCAAATACAAAGAGAATCTTTTGAATTTGGCGACACATCAATAAGCAACAAGATTGCCGAGAAAGTACCTGTAGATGACGATTTTTTTGTGAAAAATCCAAATTTCTCCAGACTCTGGGATTTTTATAAAGAAAGGAAAAACGGAAAAAAAATATCTGATTTTCACTCAAGAATATTAAATTGCTCAATTTCAATTGGTGAAGCAATAAAAAGCCAGAAGGAAAAGGACTCCGTTATCCACACGTGCATTGCCCTTGAGATCCTATTGTCTTACGATGAAGGTAGTCTTTTCCAAAAAAGCATTGGCGATCGCTTGGCGGATACCTTTGTATTCATTATTGCAAAGGATAAAGAGGCTAGATTGCAGGCGAGTGCATTATTGAAAAAGGTTTACCGAATGAGGTCTGCCTTGGTTCATGGTGGAAGCAAGGAGATTGATCAGAGCTATGTCGGAATAATTCAGCTAGCTAGAGCCGCTATTGCCGAGTTATTAACATCCGAAAAATACAAAGAGATAAATAAAATAGATAAATTATATGAAATGGTAAAGGATGCTCAGAATTCTTATTAGAAACAATGATGTATACCGCGTCCCGGCGCGCATCCTTGATTGAGCCGCTGCGGCTGCCCCGCTTGTGACTGCTCAGAATTCCCGCTTGAATAGTTGCGCGAGAAAATTAACGCTGTCGTGACCTAGCACAAGGCACAGCCTGCGCGCCCCTACGGCGCGCATCGGGACACACAAATGCTGCTGTCAGGATTTTTCGCCAGGCTGCCGCTGCTCAATCTGCAACCGCGCCCGCTCGGTCGCCTGCTGCAACTTCTCGCCCAGCACCGCACGCGGCGGCAAGCTGGTCAGGTACTCGGCAACGTGGATGCCCGACTTGTCCAGTTCAAGCAGTTCGATCTGCTCGCGCTTCTTGCCGGTGCAAAGGATGATCCCCAACGGCGAGGCTTCTTCCGGTTCCCGTTCGTGCTTGTCGAGCCAGCGCAGGTAAAGCTCCATCTGCCCCTTGTACGCAGCCTTGAACTCGCCGATCTTCAATTCGACGGCCACCAGCCGGCGTAGCTTGCGGTTGTAAAACAGCAGGTCAAGGTGGAAATCCTCGTCGTCGATCTGGATGCGTTTCTGCCGGGCGACGAAGGAAAAGCCCACCCCCAGCTCCAGCAGGAAGGCTTCCATTTCACGGATGATGGCCGTCTCTAGGTCGCTTTCCTGCCAGCTATCCCGCAGTCCCAGGAAGTCGAGGATGTACGGGTCGCGCATCACCAGCGCCGGGGTCATGCGCTGCGCATCGCGCAGGGTCGCAAGTTCCTGCGCGATGGTTTCTTCCGGCTTTTGGGACAGCGCCGTGCGCTCGTACAGCATCGAGTCGATGCGCTCGCGCAGCGTCCTCACGCTCCAGCGTTCGGCGCTCGCCATCTGCGCATAGTAGTCACGCTGGAGCGGGTCTTTCAGCGGGATCAGCGCCAAGAAATGTGACCAGCTCAATTGTCGTGACAGTGAAACGACAATTCGCTCGTCCGGGTAGGCAACGGCGAACTGCACCATCCGGCGCAAGTTCTTGTCCGCGAAGCTGCGTCCGTAGTCGCGGACAAGCTGCGCGGCCAGAGACGGCAGGATTTCTTCGCCGTACCCGGCCCGCTGCCCGGCCAGCACTTCCGTATGGATGCGCAGGCCGACGCGCCAGAACAGCAGAGTCAGTTCCGTATTGACCGCCAGGGCAGCGCGCTGGTTCGCTGCCTCGATCAATGCCCGAATGTCGCCCAGCAGCGCCGTCGGCGCTGCTGGTGACGCAATGGATGACTTGCGCCTAGTCATGCCGTTGCCTCCGCCGCCGGGGGGCGTTTGGTGCCGGTGATCGTCTTGCGCCGGCTCGCCACCAGTTCGGCGGCTTCCCGAACCGGCTTGTCCTCGGTGTGGACATAGCGCATGAACATCGCCACGGTCTTGTGCGCCGTCAGCACCATGCCGACTTTGACCGGAATACCTGAATTGGCAATATCGGTCGCGGAGCGGTGGCGGATGCCGTGCGTCCCGACGTGCGGCACGCCGGCCGCCTTGAGCGCCCGAGTCCAGCCACCGTAGTGCTCGCCATAGGTCAGGTGCTTGGCCGGGTCGTTGGGTGACGGCAGAACGTAGGGGCAACCTTCCTGGCGGGGGGCGGTCGAAAGCAGGCGGTGGGCTTCCTCGCTCAAAGGCTTGGACATGCCGCCTGTCTTGCTGTCAGGCCACACCACGCGCCGGTTCTCCAGGTCGATCCAACTCCATTCGAGCCCGCAGATTTCTGAGCGGCGACCGGCGAACTCGAATTGCAGGCGGATCGCCAGAGGGATGACGTAGTTTTCCAGTCCCTCGGCTTCCAGATGCTCCAAATGGCGGAAGATGCGCGCCATTTCCTCGTCATTGATGAGGCGGGTAGCCTTGCCGGCCGGGAACATGGGGACATGTCGGCAGGGATTGGTGCCATCCGGGCGGAAGCCCCACACTTCGGCCATGTTGAACATCTTGCGCAGCACGCCGAAGGTGTGATTCGCGTCGGCCGGCTTGTAGGCCAGCTTTTCCATCAGCCCGGCAATGTCGGGCCGCTTCACGTCCTGCACCTTCTTGCGGCCCAGCAGTGGGACGATATTGCGGTCTATGACCGCCTGATAGCCTTCCTGCGTGCTGACCTTGTTGCGCTTCTTGGAGTAGTCCTCCATGAACTTCTTGCACAACGCTTCGACCGTCGGCGCTTTCCGCGCATCGGCCTTGGCACCGCCAGGGTCGCCGCCCCGGCGAACCTCGGCCAGCCAGTCCTGCGCCATGACGCGGGCCTGCTCCACGGTCAGTTCCCCGAACAAGCCCAGGGCGGGCTTGCGGCGCTCCCCGGTGTTCGTCCGGTACTGGAGCATGAACACCTTGCGGCCCGCCGGGGTAATCTTGCACAAGAAGCCGGGCACCACGGTATCCCGTAGTTCGACGGCCTGCGCCTGGGGTTGCGCCGCATCAACGGCGGTCTTGGTGAGCTTGATCTTAGCCATGATGACTCCTCGGAAAGACCCGTTTCCAAGAGCCACATGGGGGCCAAGCGGACGGAAGCCGGGTCAGGTTTCAGAAAGCACCGTCATATGTTGAACTCGCCTAACCCATTGATAAACCTGCTGTATCGGGCTGCGGCGTAGTCCAGCGAAATTCGGTGCTGGAGTCATCGTGAAATAAAAAAATCCATCGCCTTCTTCATTCGGGACAGC
>NZ_VMBJ01000170.1:0-258 GCF_010608305.1 Stenotrophomonas sp. AS012628
GCTGAACATTGCACGCCAAGACCACGGCATCACGTCGGCGCGCCGCACACCGCGCCACAGCGCCTCGAGCTGCGCGGTGCCGGCCGCGTGCGGATTGCACGCAAAAAAGGCAGCGTTGATGGCGCCGGCTGAGGCGCCCACCACCATGTCGGGCACCACGCCCGAGGCCACCAGCTCGCGCAGCATGCCGGCCTCGATGGCGCCGAGGCTGCCGCCACCGGCAAAGACAAACGCTGTTCGTTCCACTCTGTCCATGAT
>NZ_VMBJ01000171.1:0-257 GCF_010608305.1 Stenotrophomonas sp. AS012628
GATCACCGCCGCCTGGCCGAGCCAGAAGGCGAAACCGATCACCAGGACCATCGCCCACCAGGCGTTGATCCGAGCGTTCAGGTTGTCGATCACCGCGTTCGGGCCGGGACCGGCGCGCCACTTGAGGACGAAGCCGACCAGCGAGGCGAGCAGCAGCAGCGCGCCGATCCCGCCGAAGAGCATCCAGGTCTGTTCGTTCATCTCAGGCCTCCTCTTCCGGCGCCAGGTCCAGCAGGGCCATGCGCGCTCGTTCGAGG
>NZ_VMBJ01000172.1:0-256 GCF_010608305.1 Stenotrophomonas sp. AS012628
TCCCCGGTATGACCGGGCCCTGCCCGAAGGAGTGCGCGTGATGGCTGCGAAGAAGATCCTGATGCTGGTCGGCGACTATGCCGAAGACTACGAAACCATGGTCCCGTTCCAGGCCCTGCAGATGGTGGGCCACCAGGTGCATGCGGTGTGTCCGGACAAGCGGGCCGGGCAAAGCGTGCGCACCGCCATCCACGATTTCGAAGGCGACCAGACCTACAGCGAGAAGCCGGGCCACAACTTCACCCTCAATGCCGAC
>NZ_VMBJ01000173.1:0-256 GCF_010608305.1 Stenotrophomonas sp. AS012628
GGCCATCGATGTGCTGCAGCAGGTCGGGATCGCGGCCCCAGCCGGCGGAACCGGGGTGCAGTCCCTGGAGCAGTTGCGCTTCCTGGATGTCGGCGCCGGCCTTGAGCAGGCTGCCGTGGTCGCCGTGCACATTGAAGCGTGGCGCCGGATTGGCGGCGAGCATGCTGGCGCGCAGCGCTACCTGGCAGTGCGGATAATCGAGCAGGACCTCGAACCAGTCGTCGGTCAGCGCGCCCTCGCGCAGCCGGCGCAGGTG
>NZ_VMBJ01000174.1:0-255 GCF_010608305.1 Stenotrophomonas sp. AS012628
TCTCTGCCCGGTCGGCCCAGGTTGCCGCGCAGGAGTTGCAGGTTGACGATTTCCTGGATGATCGCCACCGAATGATGGTGTTGGGTGATGCCCATCGCCCAGCAGACGATGACCCTGTTCGCCCGCCGGTACATCCGCGCAGCCTGTTCGATTTCCGCCAGGCTCAGCCCGGACTGGCGCTCCAGGTGTTCCCAGGGGGTGGCATCCAGTTCGGCCAGGTAGGCCTCGAGGCCGTCGGTGTGCTCGGCGATGAAG
>NZ_VMBJ01000175.1:0-255 GCF_010608305.1 Stenotrophomonas sp. AS012628
TGACCATGATGTTCGCGACGGTCGCTTTCGTGATCGCCTACGGCGACAGGCAAACGCGCAACCTGTGACGGCGCAGCCGGACGGTCGCGCCGCTATCGAATCGAGCCCTTGAAATTGTCGATGTCGCGTGAAGGGCGGGCAGGAAACAGCCGTGCGGTCGAGGAGTTGTCGAGCCGGCGCCTGCATTTTGCTTCATCGCTGTCCTGGTCGGTGCGCTTTTTGGCAAAGACGTCGTCCTGCCGGTTGACGATCAGC
>NZ_VMBJ01000176.1:0-255 GCF_010608305.1 Stenotrophomonas sp. AS012628
GTCGTGGGCTCCTACCGTGGCGACGTTGCAACCCGCTGGTCCGACGTTAGCGACCGGCACCGGGGCATCAGCAGCCCCTACGAGCGCAGCTGCTATCTCCGCGATCCCGCCGGGCGCTGGCTCGGTTTCACTGTCGCAGGTGGGTCAGCCAACGAATCTGACTACAGCAATCGGACGCTCCTCCCGCTGGGCTGCGGCCGTTATGCGGGCAGCAGTGAAGCCGTTGTCAATCAGCTGCGGGATTCGTTCGGGAAG
>NZ_VMBJ01000177.1:0-255 GCF_010608305.1 Stenotrophomonas sp. AS012628
TACCAGCAGCTCGCGGTGGGTGAGGTGTTCCTTGATCAGGCGCTGCAACGCCTCCAGAGGCTCGGCATGCTCCAGGTCGCAGGCCTGGATGATCTGGTTCAGTACGGTCTCTCCGTGGTCCTCGAGCATCTGCACCAGGTTGTCCCGCGTGCCGCAGAAGCGGTGCAGGGTGGCCTTGCTTACGCCGGCCGCCTCGGCCAGTTCCTTCAGCGTCGCTCGCGGGCGGTCGACGATAGCGACTGCCAGCGCCTTGAT
>NZ_VMBJ01000178.1:0-255 GCF_010608305.1 Stenotrophomonas sp. AS012628
CGGCTGAGCAGCGCGTAGTTCATCTGCAGGCCGGACGGCCGCATGCCCAGCGCCGCGAGGATGCCTGTCTCTGGCTGCAGTTGCGCCAGATCTGCATCGCTCAGTGCCGCCGCGAGATCACGGTACGGCGCCTCGATGAGCCTGCGGGTCGCAATGACCCGCGGGGTGCGGTCGGGCGGGGTCCAGTTCGGCGGCTGGACTGCGGACGTCCCGGCTGCCGGCAGTCCGAACACGTCTTCCAGCGCGGTGATGGCG
>NZ_VMBJ01000179.1:0-254 GCF_010608305.1 Stenotrophomonas sp. AS012628
GTGTCGGCGTCATGGTCTGCATGTCGACCAGCGGGTTGCCGTCCTCCGAAGCCGGATGGGACTGCATCGGCATGGCGCCCATGCCCATCCTGGAATGGTCCATGCCGCTCATGTCCATGCCGGCCATCTTCGAGTGGTCCATGCCGTTCATGTCCATGCCCGACATCTTCGAATGGTCCATCTCGCTGGCGGGCCTCGTCGCCGCGCCATGCCCCATGGCGCCGTGGTCCATGCCGCCCATGCCCATGTCGTCC